>JBFMDX010000019.1 GCA_040753795.1 Thermodesulfobacteriota bacterium | reverse complement strand
ATGATCATAAATGGTATCGTCCATCATGGTCTCCTTTCTTGTTAGTGTGTGTCTGTGGAAAGCATTATCACTAACATATTGAGGCTACCGCCTCAAAGGAGACCATCTTTCTCATTTTATCGGAGGATGACCTCGGAGGGGATGTCAAGTCGGAGGATGACCTCGGTGTGAAGCCTTATCACTTCGGCCTGGGCTTGACCCGGTCCGTGGGTTTCGCGTTCAGGGGATCATCGGGCCAGTAATGCTTCGGGTAGCGCCCCTTGAGTTCTTTTTTTACGGCCGGATAACTGTTGCGCCAGAAGCCGGCCAGATCCCGGGTGATCCGGGCCGGACGGCCGGCGGGAGAGTGGCAGAATGGTGACCATAAAAGCGGCTTCTTATCCTTTTATCCTTATACTTTCTACCCATCTGGGCGTCTCAGCAAAAAACGTATCCACAACCCGCTTGAACTGATCCGGATTTTTGGCTTTTTTAACTTTTTTATAAAGTTTCCCGCCGTCTTCAAATGAGCAAGCAAAATAATTCCAGTAGCCTTTCATTTTATCTAAAAGATGCGATGGGCCACTAAGAATCATGCTGTACCGGTAAACCAGCTCATCGTGAAATTTTTTAAAAATCACCGTCTTATCCTGAATCGTATCGTTGTCCTTTTTGATTATGTCGGGAAGAAATGGATTGGATAGTGCAAAGCGGCCGATCATCCAGCAATCGACTTTGGGAAATCTTGAAGATAGAAATCGGAATGTCTCGAGGTTTTCGATGTTGCCGTTGTATGCAACCCGGTGATCAGAAAGCTCAAGGCATTTCTCAAAAATATCGAGATCCGGTTCTCCCTCATACCGTTGTATGCCGATTCTCGGGTGAATGATAATCTCTGAAATGGGATAGCGATTGAAAAGAGGGATCAGGTTCAGAATATCCGAACTGTTTTTCCATCCTGTACGTGTTTTTATTGACAGCCGGTTTGGAATCGCCGGGATAACTTTATCCAGAAACGAACTGATCTCTTTCGTATATGGAAGAAACCCGGAACCTCGCTTCTTCTTAGCGACGATGGGAAAGGGACAGCCGAGATTCCAGTTCACTGTGTCATATCCCAGGTCGAATAAAACAGAGGCAAGCTGAATGAAGCCATCAGGATCATTGCTCAAGATCTGGGGGATAACAGGCATGCCCGAATTGTTTTCAGGAAGTATATCCTTAATATGGGATCTGCCGATCTGCTTTGCCTGCACAGAGGCGATAAAAGGTGCAATAGCCAGATCAAATCCAGTGAAATATTCAGAGAAAAGGTTTCTGTAAAGCGAATTTGTAAATCCCTGGATGGGAGCAAGATAAAGTTTGATTTTCTTCATTATCACTTCGGCCTGGGCCTGACCCGGTCCGTGGGCTGGGCGTTCAGGGGATCATCGGGCCAGTAATGCTTCGGGTAGCGCCCCTTGAGTTCTTTTTTTACGGCCGGATAACTGTTGCGCCAGAAGCCGGCCAGATCCCGGGTGATCTGGGCCGGACGGCCGGCGGGAGAGAGCAGGTGCAGTTGCAGCGGCAGACGACCGTCGGCGATGGCGGGCGTATCCGCGGCGCCGAACATCTCCTGAATCCGCACCGCCAGAACCGGTATTTCCGCGCTGTAATCGATGGGCCGGCGTGCGCCGGCGGGCACCACCATATGGGTGGGGGCCAGTGTGTCGAGCTGCTGTTGCTGCCGCCAGGACAAATGGCTGTGCAGCGCGTTCCCCAGGTCCAGACGCGCCAGCGCCCTGATGCTGGTGATGCCTTCCAGAAAGGGCTCCAGCCACGTTTCCAGATCAGCGGCCAGCGCCGCATCGGACAGGTCCGGCCAGTCTTCTTCCCCTGATCCGGCCCTTCGCAGCAGCATGACGCGGGCCTGCCAGGCTCGCAGGGCCCGGGTCCAGGGCAGAACGTCAATTCCGGTTTTCCGGATGCCCGTTATCATGGCGGCGGTCAGGGCACGGGGATCGGGGCTGTCCAGCGGCTCTATGCGCAGCGTCAGCGCATCCAGGGTCAGCCGGCGCTCAGCGGCCACGGCCTGGCGCTGTTCATCCCAGACCACCCTGTCCTGCCATTGCACCCGGTGGCTGAATTGTTCCATCAGCGTGTCGCGATCATAGGCGGCGGCCATGAAAATGCGGGCCTCGCGGCGCTCGCCGTCCAGTTCGGCGATCACCAGAAAATCATGGGCGCCGAGAGGTTCGGGCGGGTTGAAAAAGGCGCCCCGGCCGCAGGTCATGAGATAACGGCCGGCACCGTCGGACCGCCGGCAGGCAATACGGTCCGGATAGGCCCAGGCCAGCAGACGGCCCACCTCGGGCGGCGCTTCCGGCCCGGTGTTAATATTCAGGCGCTGTTGCAGTAAAGCCGCGACTTTTACAATTCTGCGCATGGCATCATGGTCCACGCTGCAATCAGGGAGGCTGACAGGGGTGTGCGCCTTAAAGGCGTGCAGGGCATCGAGCCTGAGGCGCAGGTCGGCGTCCCGCAGGCCGCCTGTAAAAAAAAGCGGATCGCGTTCGCTTAAAATTGCCGCCAGTTCGCAGGCCGTGCGACCCATATCCGCCTCCCGGGCGGAAAGAACCATATGCGCCAGACGGGGATGCATGGGCAGTTCCGCCATGAGGCGGCCGTGGGCGGTAATGATACCCCGGTCATCCACGGCCCCCAGTTCGGCCAGGAGGTGCCGGGCCTGTTCAAAAGCCCCCGGCGGCGGCGGGTCCAGCCAGCCGAGCGCATCGGTCGATGTCACGCCCCACTCCGCCAGCTCCAGGGCCAGACCGGCCAGATCCGTGTCCAGGATTTCAGGCCGGTTATGGGCGGCCAGTGTCGTATGAGTGGCTTCGCTCCACAGCCGGTAGCAGATTCCCGGGCCCAGGCGACCGGCCCGGCCCCGCCGCTGATCGGCCGAGGCCCGGGACACCGGCAGGGTGACCAGCCTGGTCATGCCGGCACGCGGATCAAAGCGCGGGGCCCGCCGCAGACCACTGTCCACCACCACCCCGATCTGCTCGATGGTCAGGCTGGTTTCGGCAATCGACGTGGTCAGCACTATTTTACCGCGCCCGGCCGGCGGCGGAGCGATGGCGGCGTCCTGTCGATCGCGGGTCAGGTTGCCATAAAGGAGCGCCACATCCCAGCGGTCCGGCAAACCGGCCTCAGCCAGCAGGCGGGCCACCCGCCGGATCTCCGGAGCGCCGGGAAGAAAGACGAGCAGGTTGCCTTCTTCGGCGGCCGTGGATCGTAAAATGATTTCCATCACCGCGCGTTCAATAAAGTCCGGCTGACGCGGAGGCGCATAGCGGGTTTCCACGGGGAAGGAGCGGCCCTGGCATTGAATCAGCGGCGCATTGTCCAGCAGCGTGGTGACGGCCGCGGGATCCAGCGTGGCCGACATGACCAGCAGTTTCAGGTGCTCGTTGAAATGCCCCTGGACCTCACGGCACAGGGCCAGCCCCAGATCGGCATCCAGGCTGCGCTCATGAAATTCGTCAAAGATCACGATCCCCACGCCGGCCAGTCCGGGATCGGACTGCAGCATGCGGGTAAGCACGCCTTCGGTGATGACCTCGATGCGGGTGCGGGGGCCCACCCGGCTCTCCATGCGGATGCGATAGCCCACGGTCTCCCCCACCGGTTCCTTCAGCAGGGCGGCCATGCGGAAGGCCGCGGCGCGGGCTGCCAGACGGCGCGGCGCCAGAAGCAGTATCCGTCTGCCTTCCAGCCATGGGGCCGGCAGCAGTGAAAGGGGTATGGCGGTGGTTTTACCGGCCCCCGGTGGCGCCACCAGCACGGCGGACCGGTTACGGTTCAAGACCGCCTCCAGTTCCTCAAGCACAGCGGCTATGGGCAGGCGAGGGATTGTCAGGGGATAGTGATCTTTCGTTTTTCAGGATCCTGGTGCTGTCTGAAAAGAATCGCCGTATGGCCGATGGTTCCGGCCACCTCACATTCAGTCTCGACTTCAATGCGTTCGATGAGCTCTTTTTTCTGATCTTTTTCTTTAAAAGCAAGAAACTGTATTTTTACAAGTTCATGGGTATCAAGGGCTTCATTGATGGTTCGAATAACCGCATCGGTTATTCCTTTTTGACCAATTAACACCACCGGCTTAAGGCTGTGAGCAAGCCCTCTTAAATATTTTCGTTGAGATCCCTTTAACTGCGTCATGGTTTTTATTTCCTTTAAAATTCAAACGTCTATCGTTTCGTTTTTGGGCGGGCCTTTTTCTTTTTAGCCGGCGGGGTTTTTTCAGCATCCTGTATCCTTACGGCACGGCCGTCAATTTTCATCCCCTTCATGGCTTTTACAACCATATAGGCCACATCCGCTTCTACTTCAAAAAACGAAAACTCCGGCAATATTTCTATTTTCCCTATTTTGGCTGATGGGATATTGGCCTTTTCACAAATGTTCCGGATGATCGTCCCCTTGTTGACATTATTCATGCGGCCGGCATTCATAAAAAAACGGCGGGTCGGTCCCTGAACTTTCTGACCGGTGCCCGGCGCTTTTTTATCCCTGTTTTTTTCAGATCGCGACACATTGATATCCGCGGCATCTTTGTAATAGATAAGGAATCGATTAAATTCCAGGGATACGAATTTTTCAATCAACTCCTCTTTGGTGAGGGTTTTGAGGGTATCAAATACAGGCAACAGGAATTTTTCGATTTCATCATGATTGACTTCAACCGCCACCAGTTTATTGATCATGGCATAGAGCTGATTTTCACACACGGCCCGCCCTGTCGGAACTTTCATGCCGGTAAATTTGATCTTTGATTTATCCTCGATTCTTTTGAGCTTCCCGATTTCTTTAGTGTTGATGATGGAGACGGCTATGCCTGATTTGCCGGCCCTTCCGGTGCGTCCGCTCCGGTGGGTATAATTATCCGCCTCACCCGGGAGGTTGTAATTGATCACGTGGGATATGTCCTGCACGTCAAGGCCTCTGGCCGCCACGTCGGTCGCGATCAGGACCTGGATTGTTCTTTCACGGTACCGGTGCATCACCTGGTCCCGAACCTGCTGAGACAGGTCCCCGTGCAACGCTTCCGCATTATACCCGTCGACAATCAGTTTTTCGGCAATCTCCTGGGTCTCCCGGCGGGTCCGGCAGAAAACAAGAGCGTAAATTTCGGGATGAAAATCGATAATCCGTTTCAAGGCCTGGTACCGGTCTTTTTCTTTGACGATAAAATAGACATGCTCGATATTCTCCGCGCCGCTGTCCTTTTGGCCAATGGTCACTTCCCGGGGGGCATGCATATATTTTTTGGCGATAACCGCCACTTCCCGGGGCATGGTGGCCGAAAAAAGCCATGTCCGCTTGCTGTCCGGTGTCTGCTCCAGGATGGCATTGATATCTTCGGCAAACCCCATGTTCAGCATTTCATCGGCTTCATCCAGCACCAGGTACGCGACCCTGGACAGATCAATCGCTTTGCGCCGGATAAAATCCAGCAATCGTCCGGGCGTGGCCACGATAATCTGGACCTTGTTTTTTATTTTCTGGAGCTGGTTTTCAATGCTGGCGCCGCCATAGACGGACACTACCCTGGCGTTTGGCAGGTATTTGCAAAACAGGTTGATGTCCTTTTCTATTTGAAGGCACAGCTCCCTGGTGGGGCACAGGATCAAGCCCTGGATGTGGCTCGACGTAAAATCAATGAGCTGGGCCATGGGAAGGCCGAACGCGGCTGTTTTCCCTGTGCCGGTCTGGGCCAGCCCGATCAGATCATTTTCACCGGAAATGATTTCCGGGATGGCCTCGATTTGAATGGGGGTCGCCTCGACAAATCCAAGGTCATGGATGGCTTCCAGTAATTCAGGGGCTAAATCAAAATTTTCAAAACTCATTTTATCATCATTCTTTGATTATCGGGTTAACGTCGGATTCCGGATTCCGGGGACAGACGATTCCAGGGACAGTATGTTTATCTATACCAGACAATCGGGATCGGGCACAACTAACTTGATTCAGGGTGTTAGGTGATTAAGTGGTTAAGTTTTAAGTGTTAAGTGATTAAGTGATTAAGTGGTTAAGTGATTAAGTGATTAAGTGGTTAAGTTTTAAGTGTTAAGTGATTAAGTGATTAAGTGGTTAAGTGATTAAGTGATTAAGTGGTTAAGTGGTTAAGTTTTAAGGAATGGGGCAATTTTATTCTGGATCCCGGCTCACGTTCCGCTTCGCGTCACGGGCCGGGATGACGGCGGAAGTTCCGGGGACATCTATTTTACAAGCTCTATCCCCTTATCCGTAATTTTTATTTTATGTTGTCTATATAGTATGCCGATTGCCCGTTTAAACACCTTTTTACTTACCTGAAACTTTTTTTCTATAACTTCGGGGGAACTTTTATCGTTAAACCCGATTTTGCCTCCGGCTGCCTTAAGGTGTGCCAGGATTTTGTCAGTGGTTGAAAGCGTATGGCTGCCTTTTTTCGGCTGCAGGGAAACATCTATCTTTCCATCTTCTCTAATCAGTTTTATGTATGCTTTGATTCTCTGGCCTTTCTTGTAGTCCCCATAAACCTGATTTCCATAAACCAATCCTGTATACTCATTGTTGATGGCTACTTTTATCCCCAGCTCGGTAAAGGCATATATCTCCGCATCCACTTCCTGCCATTGCGTGAACACTCCCGGTTCCACTGTTTCTTTTAAATGCGCGTAATCGTTTTTCATTTTTCTACCTTACACAAATGTCCGATATTTCCGGGAACAGTATATCACAAGCAGAAATCTATGCCACCCTGGGGGTATAATGAGTTTTAAGTTTTAAGTGTTAAGTGGTTAAGTGATTAAGCGGTTAAGTTTTAAGTGGTTACAAATGGGGGACGGCACTGTTTACTGTTTACGTCTTAGTTTAATATGGTTAAAAAACCTTGTATTGGCTATCAAATCAGATTATTTGGAAACTGTCATAATAAACAGACGGGCACGGATTAATAATAAAAAGACAAGGAGCACACCATGAGCGAATGCCCCTGCGGATCGAAACAGCCTTATTCCCAGTGCTGCGAGCCGCTGCATAAAGGAGCCCCGGCGCTTACGGCGGAACAGCTGATGCGCTCGCGCTATTCGGCCTATGTGAAGGTTGAGCTTGATTATCTTCAGGAGACCATCCATCCGCAAAAACGCGCGGACCATAACCCGGACAGCGCCCGGGAATGGGCTGAACAATCGGTCTGGGACCGCCTGGAGATCCTTGAGACCACCGGCGGGGGGCAGGATGATCAGACCGGTGAGGTAGAGTTTATTGCGCATTACGCTGATGCCAAAGGGCGCAAAGCAATGCATCATGAACGCGCCCTGTTCGAGAAAGATAATGGCCGCTGGTATTTCAAAGACGGGAATGCGGTCACTCCGCAAACCATCAGAAGGGACGCGCCCAAGGTCGGACGGAACGACCCCTGCCCCTGCGGCAGTGGTAAAAAGTTTAAGAAGTGCTGCGGCGCTTGACCGGGGTCGGACCTGACTAACGGTCTGCGCTAAAACAAGATTCTCCTCAAAATTACCGCAAAATAAGGCTTAGAATGCCTTTTTTGACCCTGAAAATGACGGTTTAAGGGTTTAAGAGTTTTAGGTGATTAAATGGTTAAGTAGTTAGGAATGGGGTCAATCTTTCTGGATGCCGGATCGGGGTCCGACATGACGAAGAAGCGGATCCCCCGGTCAAGCCGCCTTCTTGGAACCGGTGCCAGCAGGCCTCTTGTTCTTCGAACACCGGCAACGAGTTGCCGGTGCCACCCCGGCGGATGACAAAATCGGTAGTAGCTGTTAAAGTATGCGGGTAAAATCAGAGAGTCCATGTAATCAACCCATAATATGGACGTGTCCATTATCGTCTCATGAAGCCTCCTCCACGACACCGCAATATCACTGCAAAACGGCTGTTGCTGGATGCTTATCAGTTTATCCGCGCCCAGTCCTGCATCGTCCGGCGCTTTGGCCGCCAATATCAACCGAGCCGGGAATTTGTAGAGATCGATATAACCTACAACTGCAACCTGAAATGCCTCAACTGCAACCGGTCCTGCAGCCAGGCGCCCAGCCGCATGGAAATGCCGGTGGCCATGGTCGAAGCGTTTATACGGGAAAGTATTCAAGGCGATATTCAGTGGAAACGGATCCGTCTGCTCGGCGGTGAGCCGACCCTTCACAGCCGGATTTTCGAAATTATCGCGATTTTGTCGGATTATCAGTCTTCCCGCAATCCAGAGGTGAGACTGGTCCTCGGCACCAATTACCATGGTGACCGCGTTCTTCGGGTGCTGGAAAAACTGCCGGACAACATTATCATTCAAAGCACCCTCAAGACCTCACGGGTGAACCTCTTCAAGCCCTTTAACGTAGCGCCGGCGGATACGGTGTTCAACCGGTTCTCTGATTACACCTGCGGCTGCCGCATCATAGCGGATTGCGGCCTGGGCCTGACACCTTCCGGATATTACATGTGCGCCGTTGCCGGCGGCATCGACCGCGTATTTCAGTATCATCTGGGAAGAGACCACCTGCCGCCGGCATCTGACGATCTGTCCGACCAGATGGCGGCCTTCTGCCGACTGTGCGGCCATTTTGGTTTCCAATGGCCGGTCCGCAGGGAAAAAATCTCGCCGACCTGGCAGAAGGCTTATGAAAATTACAACAGAACCGGGGGCGGACATAACGAACAGGTTTTAAGTGGTTAGGTGGTTAGGTGATTAAGTGGTTAAGTGATTAAGTGTTAAGTGGTTATTAGGAATGGGATCAATCATTCTGGATGCCGGATCGGGGTCCGGCATGACGAAGAAGGCCGGCTCAAATCCTGTCTCAACAGATAAACAGGCGGCCTAAAGGCCGCCCCTACTGAGCCGGATTTCCCATGAGCAGGCGGCCTAAAGGCCGCCCCTACTTGATTCGGCTAAGCCGGCGTTCCCATGAGCAGCCGGTTTTTCGGGGTAATGGAATGGGGAATGGCCGCGGTGTAAACCTGATACCCGGCATCCCTCAGCTTCAGGGCCCTGACCGCATCAACCGCCAGGTCCGAAGGCATCCACGGCGACAGCCCGCCGGTATCGCAGGTTTTCAGGTCATGGCAGCAGGGTAGAACCGCCACCCTGGCCCGCGCCGCCACGGCCCGGGCCAGAATCACATCGGTCAGGCTGCCGCAGGCATGGACGGAAACCACCATATCACCGGGCAGGATCTCAATCTCCGTTATGTCCCGGGATTGGAAACAGACCCGGTCCCGAAGAAACGGCCAGGTTTCCGACATGGCGGCAAACAGGGTTTCCGCGTTTTGGGGGATGCGGGTATCCACGGCCAGCGCCAGCGGTGATGTCTGGTCCAGAATGATCATGATCTGGGCCAGGAGCCCGTGGCCGCAGGCCAGGTCCACCACCCGGCCGCCTCTGAACCGCCGCCTGACCCGCCTGGCCGTTTCCCAGGCCTCGTACAGCTCTTTTCTGGGCAGGAACCCGGCACGGCAGACCGTCCTGGCAATCCGGTGGAACAGGGTGTCGTCCGGGAACAGTTCCTGGTGTATGGGCATGAGCCGGTTGGTGCTGGATAGTCTCACTGGGCTTCCGGCAAGACTTGTTTGACCCGGCCGACAATGCCGGATTCCAGCCGCACCTTGATGCCGTGAGGGTGAGAGGGGGAGTTGGTGAGGATATCCTTAACCCGGCCCTGAGTCAGGGTTCCGGTCCGCTGGTCCTGCTTCTGGACCACAGAGACCAGGCAGCCTCTGGTAATATTTTTCCGGTTGGTTCCATCCATTGGGGTAATTTAGTTATCCTTTCTTGGACGTTAAATCCCGTTCAATATATCGATGAATAATTCCGGAAATCAGCGTCTGATAGGGAATGCCCATTTCCATGGCCTTCTTTTGGATGCCCTGATAATCGTGGTCGTAAAGGCGTATCGTGATTCTCCTGTCCTTTACAAACGTTTTATTTGCCGCGGCTTTGATCGCTTCTATTTCTTTCTTTGACGGCCTTGACAGCTTCAGGGAACCTTTCTCGTAGGCGTCAATGATAGATTTTTCTTCCTTATCGTATTTCATGGCATTAATCCTCCTGCTCTTTATGATATGCCCTGGTTGCCTTTCTGTTAGGAATGATGGTCTAAGGCAGCAGGCGCACCGGTTGTCCCAGCGGGATGGTCTCGATCCGGTATGGCGGCGACAGCCGGTCGGCCGAGTCGAAGAACTCTTCAACGTGCGCCGAGCGGAGGAAATCGATGTCATCATCCAGGGGGGTGAAGAAATCGTCAAAGTGGATCGGGATGACGCGGCCGGGCCGGACCTTTCCCGGGACTTCGGCCAGATAGGTGGCGGTATCTTCCCGGCCGGTGATGCCAAGAAGAATCACGTCGGCGCGGATCCCGTCATACATGCCCGGCGCGAATCCGGCACTGCCGTGGTGAAGGAGGGTGCCGGCGGGGTGTCCGAGCAGGATCCCGTAGACGCCGCCGAGCCGGTAGGCCGAGGCTTTGGCGGGGGGGACCAGGGGCTGGTCGATGGTGCCGGGATAAGGCACCCGGCCGAATAACGCCGGGCCGTGCCGGCTCTCGATAAACCGCACCGTGAATTCACCGAGCTTCAGGGGCTCTCCGGGCTGGACCTGGACCAGCTGCGTTTCGGCAAGACCGGCCCCGCGCCCGACATTCAGCGTACTGGCGGAACCGGCCAGGACCGCCCCGGTGCGCAAGGCGAAATAAGGGGCGTCCAGGGAATGATCATAGTGGGAATGGCTGACCAGAACGGCCCGGACGTTCCGGCAGTTCAGGCGTTCCAGCAGGCCGTCAATCAGTTCCTGTTCAGGCCGCAGGGGAAAGCCCAGGCCGACCTTCAGCAAACCATAGCGGCTGACAAAGGGATCGATGAGGATGTCGGTCCGGCCGTCGGAGACCAGCACCCCGGCGGTGCCAAGCCAGGTGACGGACACGCCGGGGTCAACCGGCAGGCCGGGCTTGATTAAACGGGAACGATAAAGATCCGTCGGCGCGCATCCGGCAAACAATGCGGCCAGCATGGCAAAGGTTGTGGCTGTCCGAAAAAGCGTCATGTCATGTCCTCCCTTTTTTGAAGAATAACCCGGAAACCATCGTCGGGAAACTATTTTTTAGGTGCGCGCTCATTCATTCCATTTTGAAATGATATTTCATTTTGAAACGATCGGGCTGCGCCATGCACCCGCGCGAATACGTTCAACAATTCAATTTTATTGTACAATTAATTCATCAATACTTCTGGCACGGAACATGCTCTCATATCGAAAACATAGGGCAACTCGATATTAATAAGGAAGGGGAAGGAGCAGCGATGAAAGAAAGAGAAGACGTCTATATCATCGGCACGGCCATGACCCGGTTCGGCAAGTACCTGGATAAGAGCGTCAAGGCCCTGACCGGCGAGGCCCTGGACCTGGTGCTTGCGGACAGCGGCCTGGAACGGAGCGACATCCAGGCGGCCTGGTTTTCCAATTCCGGCTGGGGCTATCACTCCTTTCAGCACAGCGTCCGGGGGCAGGTGGCCCTGTCCGCCAACGGGCTCGAAGGACTGCCCATCATCAATGTGGAAAACGCCTGCGCCAGCGGCTCCACCGCCCTGCACTCGGCCTGGGCCGCGGTCCGGGCCGGCCTTTATGACTGCGTCCTGGCCATCGGCGCGGAAAAGATGTACGACGCCGACCGGGCCAAGACCATGATGATGTTCATGTCCGGATCGGACGTGGAGGAACTGTCGGCCTTCATGGCCAAATTCCAGGAACAGGAACGGCAGCGCAAGGAACAAGAGGCCCGGGAAAAAGGGCTGGAGCCGCCCCCGGCAAAAGCCGGCGGGCACTCGGCCTTCATGGACCTCTACTCCATCGGCGCCCGCATGCACATGAAAAAATACGGCACCACCCAGCGGCAGCTGGCCTGCATCGCCGCCAAGGCCCACAACAATTCCGTAAACAACCCTTACGCCCAGTACACCTTCCCCATGACCGTGGCGGAGGTCCTGGCCGACCGGGAGGTTTCCTTTCCCCTGACCCGGGCCATGTGCGCGCCCGTGGGGGACGGCGCCGCCGCGGCGATCCTGTGCAGCGAGGATTTCTTAAAGCGGCGGGGGGCCGGCAGAAAGACCCGCATCCGGGCCTCGGTGCTCCGGTCCGGCAAGCGGACGGGGGAAAGCGACATCTGCGAACGGACTGCCAGGGCGGCGTACGAGATGGCCGGCGTCGGCCCCGGCGATATCAGCGTGGCCGAGGTACACGACGCCACGGCCTTCGGGGAACTTTACCAGTCGGAGCAGATGGGCTTCTGCCCGGCCGGAGAGGGAGGGCCTTTTGCCGAAAGCGGGGCCACCGCCATCGGCGGGAAAATCCCCATCAATCCCAGCGGCGGCCTGATCGCCCGCGGCCATCCCGTAGGCGCCTCGGGGCTGGCCCAGGTTTTCGAACTGGTGGCCCAGCTCCATGGCACGGCCGGCGCGCGGCAGGTCAGCAATGCCCGCCTGGCCATGGCCGAGAACGGCGGCGGCTTCATCGGCATGGGCGAGGCGGCCATGGCCATCCATATTCTGGAAAAGGGGCAATAAAGAGGCCGGATGATGACCAACATGAAAACGACCGAGCTGTACTAAATTAAGAAAGGAAACCATTGATGATATTTTCCAGTGTCAGTCCGGCGAAAACAGGCGCGGAAGCCTGGTTCGAGGACATGTCCCTGAGCCTGACGGCCATATCCCGGCAGCCCGGGGGCATGCGCCGGGAGATCCGGCAGGCCGTGCGCCTGGCCGAAAAATTCAACCGTGAATTTGTCCGGCCCCGGGCCCTTGCTATGGACCGCCGGCTCCAGGAGGACCACGACTATCTTCCTTTAGAATGGGTCGAGGAAGCCAACCGGCGGGGGTTCTTCACCATGTGCATCCCCAGGATGCTCGGCGGCCGGGGCGTGTGCTTTCCCGCCCTGTCCTACTTCATGGAGGAAATCGCCTCCGAGTGCCTGGGCATGGCCAATGTCATCGGCGCCCATTACCTGGGCCTGGGCACGCTGATCGTCACCTGGAACATGCCGCTGATGGCGCGGGTCTGCGATGAGATCGTCAGCGGCGAGAAAAGCGGCCAGGCCTGCCTGGTCAGCCTGGCCATGACGGAACCGACCTCGGGGTCGGACACGCCCGAGCCGGAACTGCTGGACAAGGGCACGGTCAACTGCCACGCCGGCAAGGTCGCGGGCGGGTACCGGGTCAACGGTTCCAAGCTGTTCATCTCCAACGGCCATTTTTCCACCTGGCATATCACCGTGGCCTTCGAGGACCTGAAACGGCCGGCCGACAGCGGCGTTGTCCTGGCGGTGAAAACCGGTTCCCCGGGCTTCAAGATCGGAGGGAAGGAATCCAAGATGGGCCAGCTGGCCTGCCCGGCCAGTGAGCTGTTTTTCAATGACTGTTTTGTGCCCGACGACCAGGTGGCCCTGTGCGCCGACCACACCCGGGGCTATCACCGCACCGGCCGGCAGATCTACCAGCGCCTGTTTGACGACCTCTGCTCCATCTCCCGGGCCGGCATCTGCGCCTTGAGCGCCGGCGCGGCCCGCGGCGCCTACCAGGACGCCCTGGCTTTTGCCGCCGGCGCCTCCGGCCGCGACGGGGCCCTGATCAATGCCGAGTGGGTCCAGTGCCGCCTGGCCGATCTTTACCGGAACGCCGTCATGACTCGCCTGCTTTACGTGGAGACCAACTACGCCAACGGGCTGTACGGCGTTTACCGGCAGCTCCAGAGCAAGCCGGCCTATTACGCCTTAAAATACCTGCCGGCCGGCCTGAGCCGCCGGCTGACCCGGGCCGTGATCCAACAGGACCGGCTGACGCGGTTCATGCGCCGGATGCAGCTGGACCGGTACAACGCGGCCCAGGTCCAGCGCACCGCCGGCATGGCGGCCCTGGCCAAGTTCGCCGGCTCGGACCTGGCCGTGGAAAACTGCCAGAAGGCCCTGGAGATCATGGACCGGGCCGGGCTGCGTCACGCCAGCGGCGCGGAAAAACGGCTGCGGGACGCCAAGCTGCTGCAGATTTATGAAGGCACCAATCAGATCAACCGCCTGGACCTGTTCCGGCACCTGATCGGCCGCGGCCTGCCCCAGGTCCGGCTGCACGAGGACGCCGCGGGGAGGAGTTGCGATCATGGCAAAAAATGAAAACAAGGAATATCAGATGCTCGACCAGTCCGTCCGGGAATTCGCCGCCAGACAGCTTGCGCCCCACCTCCCGGACAACGACCGTTACCCGGCCGGCGAGTTTTTCGACCAGGCCCTGAACAAAGCCATGGAACTGGATTTTTTCCATGTCATGCTCCCGGAGGATTTAAACGGCTGGGGCGGCAGGATCACGCCCCTGGGACTGATCTTAAAGGCCGTCGCCGAGACGGACGCCAGCCTGGGCGCCATCCTGCTGGCCAACGCCGTGGCCCAGGACATCATCCGGCTGGCCGGGGGCGGAGAAATATTGAAGGAAATGGTCAACGGCGCGCAAACGCCCCGTGAATTGCTCCTGGCCTGCCCGCTGCTGACAAATCCGGACGACGAGGGCATCCCGCTTTCGGCGGAGAGCCGCGACGGTGGTTACGCGCTTTCCGGCCGGATGGATTACGTGGTGCCGGCGCCGCTGGTGAAAAAGGCCCTGGTTCCGGCCAGGACCGTTGCCGGGCCGGGTTACGACTTCTTTCTGGTGGATCTGGAACAGCCGGGGGTGACCGTGGAGGGGCCGGTCCTCGGCATGGGTCTGCATGCCTGCCCGGCCGCCGATCTGACCTTCGACCGGGCAAAAGCCCGGCTGATCGGCAGCCCCGGCCAGGGGCCGGCTGTCTTCAACCAGGCCATGACCCGGACGCTGCCGGCGGCGGCGGCCGTGTCCTGCGGCCTGATGCGGGGCTCTTTGAAGGAAGCGGTCCAGTACAGCCGCAAGCGCAGCCAAGGCGGGCGCCGGATCATCGACTGGTCGGAACTCCGCCTGCTTCTGGCCGACATGGCCTTAAAGACCCGGACCGCCGAAACGCTCCTGGACCGGGCCTGGCAGGCCGCCGATGAGGAGGCGGCCGGATGGGTCGAAGACGCCTTTACCGCCGCCGTCTACAGCCTGGAGCAGGCCGGCCAGGTGGCGTCCGACGGCATTCAGGCCCTGGGCGGCTACGGCTACACCAAGGATTTTTTCCAGGAAAGGCGATTCCGGGACGCCCAGCATCTGCGGTGCGTCTTCGGCAATGCCTCCCTGCGCCGGATGAGTTATGTAAAACAGTGCCTGAACTGGTAAACATATGGGGCCTTAAAAATTGCCTTTTGGCTCGATGTCGGCGTTGTGCTCAAATTTTAATCCTCGAAATACTTAAAGTATTCCTCCGGTTAAAATTTTCGCACGCCTTGACCTCGAGCCAAAATTCTAATTTTCCAAGGCCCCATAACCCAAGAAAAAAAATCATCAAAAACAATAAAGGAGTAGGACCATGAACCCCACCGCTTTGAAACGGGAAACATTCTTTGACGGGATTCTGCAGAACGCCAACCCGGACTACAACGTCAAGCTGCCGATTTTCTATTACGACAACACCTCCATGACGGCCATTTACACCGCGGCCACCGAAAAAATACGCCCGCGCCTGCCGTTCGACGCCCTGCACCCGGTGGAGATCTACCCCGGCCGATGTCTGGTGGCCCTGTCCGCCTTTGAATACCGGAAGACCGACATCGGTCCCTACAATGAATTCTCAGTGGCGACCCTGGTCACCTGCGGCAGAAAAGGCCTGCCGGGGCTGTCCCTGACCGGCCAGATGATCCGCAACCAGCTTCACGCCTATATTCTTTCCCTGCCGGTGGATTCGGAAGTCGCCCGCCGCGGCGGCGTGGAAATGGGCGGGTATCCGAAATTCCTGGCCGATTTTTCCTGGAGCGGCGACGATCGTTCCCTGACCTGCCAGGTTTCATTCAAGGGTCGGCCCGTCATCCGGATGCGGGGACGGAAACTGCCGACCTCCCCGGGACGGATGCTGCACACCGCCATCTATACCAGGCTGCAGAACTGCCTGCTGAAATCCAATTTATATGTCGACCAGCAGAAATTCGCCCAGACCTTCATCCGCCAGAGCGCCGACATCCAGATCGGCGACGGCCATGAGCTCTGCGACCTGCTCCGGGACCTGCGGTTGAGCGGCCAGCCCCTGGCCTACCAGTACAGCCCGTTCAGCCGGGCGATTTTGTTTAATGCCAAGAACATTCTGGATGTGTGACGGGCACCTCTAAAAATTGTCTTCTGGCTCGATGTCGGCGTTGTGCTCAAATTTTAATCCTCGAAATACTTCAAGTATTCCTCCGGTTAAAATTTTCGCACGCCTTGACCTCGAGCCAGAATCCTAATTTTTAGAGATACCCGGACAATAAGACCACGGAGCTAACACTCCTGGCCTTCCCCGTTTAAATGACAGCAGGAGTCAAGGAGTTGAAGGGGCGAGGATGTAAGGGGTCGATGCCGCATCTTTTGTGTTGAAGGCCGATTGCGATCCCGCGCCTTGCGCCGGGTGGCACGAGCGAAGCAAAGCTTGCCCGTGGCAAGCCGAAGTAAACGCCGGCTTGTTATTTATGAACAATCAGATATCCTTAAAATCTGCTGCCAAAAAACTGAGATGATTCAAACAAGGAGACCTTATGCAATCGTTACGCGGTAAAGTCGTTGTGGTGACCGGAGCGGCCTCGGGCATCGGCCGGGCCCTGTCCCTGATACTGGCCGGGGAAGGTTGTTGCCTGGCCATCGCGGACATGAATGAAGAAGGATTGCGGGAAACCGCCGCCATGGCGGAGAAAAGAGGCGCGGCCGCCATGACCTGCCGGCTGGACGTGTCCGCGGCCGAAGACGTGCGGGGCTTCGCGGCCGGCGTGGTGGAAAAATTCGGCCGGGTCGACATCGTCATCAACAACGCCGGCATTACCACTGTGGGAGTGGTGGATGAGACCAACCACGACGGCTTCAAGCGGGTCATGGAGGTCAATTTCTGGGGCGTCTACAACGGGGTCATCGCCTTTCTGCCGTACCTGCGCCGTCAGAACGCCGGCCGTATCGTCAACATCTCCAGCGTCTTCGGGCTCTGGGGCATCCCCACCCAGGCCGCCTACAACTGCAGCAAGTTCGCCGTCCGGGGGTTGTCCGAGTCCCTGGCCCAGGAACTGGCGGGAACGGGCGTCGGCGTTTCCTGCGTTTATCCCGGCGGCATCAAAACCAACATCGCCCGCAGCGCCCGGTTCCAGCAGTCTTATGGCCCCCTGGAAGACAAGGAGGCTTTTACAAAACTGTTTGAGCGCCTGGCCCTGACAACGCCTGAAAAGGCCGCGGCGGTCATCGTCAAGGGCATCAAGTCAGGCCGCGCCCGCATCCTGATCGGCCCAGACGCCTATGCCATGGATGTCACCCAGCGACTCTTCCCGACGCTCTATCAGAAGATCATCCCGGCGGTTTTAAAATTGCGGTTGATCACCATCCCCCGGCCGTTGAAATAAAACAGCTGCCGCCTCCGCCACCGTGATGGTTGTTGTCGCCGCCGTCGTCGTCATCGTCGTCGCCTCCGTCATCCCCGTTGAACAAGGCCGGGCCGTAAGTACCTTCAATCACGCCGTTGGCCATACCGTCGTCATCACCCGGACCGCCGTCCTGCAGGGTCAGGGTCAACGACATGCGGTCGTCGCTGATAACGGTATAGGCGGAATAATCAACCCAGCCGTTCACCGGATCGTGCCGGTACCAGAACGTGCCCTCCGGGATCGGCTCGGAACAATAAATCGTCAGTTCGATCGTGTCGCCGGCGGACAGCGTTGTGATCCGGAACGTCACCAGCCCCAGGGGGAACTCGTCCGGCCGGTTGGTCATGTCCGGCACGGTCGAGGCGTCAATCCACTCCAGGTAGTCCAGAACAATTTCATCCGGTATGACGACCCCGAAATAATACCGGCCGGTATTGTCTGCCACCACCCGGATATTCACCTGCACCCGATCCGGTATGCCGTTGCCGTCCAGGTCGAGATCGGCCGGAATGTCCGGGTTAATGATTCCGTCCGCGGCGAACTGGGCGGTTACGGCGATGTCGCCGGCAACATTGGTGTCCGTCCGTCCTGGGGCGGTAACGCCGTCGCTCCATTGCACGAAGTGGTAACCCGCGTCCGGCACGGCCGTCACGTTTGAACCATCCTCGCCCCGGTTGACGGTCTGATAGGCCTCCCCGGTAATGGAACCGTTGGCGCCGGCCGTGTACTCGAGGGTATAGGTATTGACGGCAAACAGGGCCGTGACCGCGATATCGGCTGCCACGCCGGTGTCCGCGCGCGGGTTGTCCGTGGATCCGTCGTTCCATTGCACGAAATGCCAGCCCGGGTCAGGCATGGCCGTGACCGCGGCGCCATCGGCGCCGTAACTGACCGTCTGGGGCGTGATGCCGCTGATCGTGCCGTGGTCTCCGGCCGTGTATTCAAGGGTAAAGGTGTCGACCGCGAACAAAGCGGTAACCGCAATATCAGCCGTCACATTGACATCCGTGCGGGTGGTGAGGAGGTTGCCGTCATCCCAGCGCAGGAAATGGTAGCCGCCGAACGAAACCGCCGTTACCGCCGTGCCGTCGGAGCCGTAGCTGACCGTCTGAAGGGTGTTCCCGATGAGGGCGCCATGGGCCCCGGCCGCGTAAGCCAGGGTATACGTGTTGATGTTCACAACGGCGTCCACGGCGATGTCGGCCGCGGGCATGGTCAGGGTGGTGTCGGCCTGGGCGGTATCAACCACCCAGGCCGTCTGGCCGGTCCATCGCTCAAAGGTATAGCCGACGGGAACGGTGGCGGAAATGGCGATGATGTCTCCCGGCAGGTAGTTCCCGCTGCCCGTTCCGTCGGTCACGGTCAGGGTATAGGTGGCGGCCCCCTGCGCCTTATAGGTGCCCGTTACCGAAGCCGCCGCCGCAGGCATAATAAAAGTGGTGTCCGGCAGGTTGATGTTGGCGATAGAGGCTGTATCGCCGGTCCACTGGTCGAAGACCTGTCCGGCCGGGGGCGCGTCGGCCGAGAGGTTGATCACCTCCCCGGGCAGATAATCGCCGCTGCCGGTACCGGAGGTGACCGTCAGATGATAAGTGATGGCCCCCTGGGCCTTATAGGTGGCCGTTACCGAAGCCGCCGCCGCGGGCATGATGAAGGTGGTGTCCGGCAGGTTGATGTTGGCGATAAAGGCCGTATCGCCGGTCCACTGGTCAAACACCTGGCCGGCCGGAGGCGCGTCGGCCGAGAGGCTGATCTCTTCCCCGGGCAGGTAATTCCCGCTGCCGCTGCCGGAGGTGACCGTCAGGGCGTAGATCAATATGCCCTGATCCTTGAAAGTGGCCGTAACCGTCTGGTCCGCGTCCGGGATGGTCACGGTCGTGTTGGGCTGGAAAATATTGGCGACGGAGGCCGTATCGCCGGTCCACTGGTCAAACACCTGACCGGCCGGAGGAACATCCGCCGCGATGGTGACCACGTCCTGGAACGGATAGACGCCGTCGCCGACCCCGCTGTTGACCGTCAGGGTGTAGTGGTTGATCGTCCACTGGGCATACAGGACCACGTCGCTGCTGCCCATGGCAAAGGTATCGCCGCCGGCATAACCGGTTCCGCTGCCGTCGGCGGCCGTGTTCCAGCCGGTAAAGGTATAACCGGTCTTCACCAGGGGACCGGTGTTGCCCAGGACCGTCACCGTATCGGTAATGTGGTAGGTATTGCCGTCCACAGGCACCGCGCCGCCGGAGCTGGTATTGCCGTTGTAGGTGACCGTATAAGGAATGGCCGTCCACTGGGCGTACAGGACCACGTTGCTGCTGCCCATGGCAAAGGTGTTGCCGCCGGCATAACCGGTGCCGCTGCCGTTGGCGGCCGTGTTCCAGCCGGCAAAGGTGTAGCCGGTCTTGACCAGGGCGCCGGTGTTGCCCAGGACCGTCACCGTATCGGTAATGTGATAGATGTTGCCGTCCGTGGGCGCCGCGCCGCCGGTATTGGTGTTGCCGTTATAGGTAACCGTATAATCGACGGCCGTCCATTGAGCATAAAGCGTCACATCGCTCAGGCCGATGGCAAAGGTGTCGCCGCCGGTATAGCTGGTGCCGCTGCCGTTGGCGGCCGTGTTCCAGCCGGCAAAGGTATAGCCGGTCTTCACCAGGGCGCCGGTGTTGCCCAGGACCGTGGCCGTGTCGCCATAATGGTAGACGGTGGCGTCCGTCGGCGCGGTTCCACCGGTGTTGGTATTGCCGTTGTAAGTGACGGAGTAGGGGTTTTGCGTCCATTGGGCATAAAGCGTCACGTTGCTGCTGCCCATGGCAAAGGTGTTGCCGCCGGCATAACCGGTGCCGCTGCCGTTGGCGGCCGTGTTCCAGCCGGCAAAGGTATAACCGGTCTTGACCAGGGAGCCGGTGTTCCCCAGGACCGTCACCGTATCGGTGATGTGGTAGGTGTTGCCGTCCGTCGGCACGGATCCGCCGGTATTGGTGTTGCCGTTGTAGGTGACCGTGTAATTGACGGCCGTCCACTGGGCGTAAAGGGTGACATCGCTCAGGCCGATGCCAAAGGTGTCGCCGCCGGTATAGCTGGTGCCGCTGCCGTTGGCGGCCGTGTTCCAGCCGGCAAAAGTGTATCCCGTGCGCACCAGGGTACCGGTGTTGCCCAGGACCGTGGCCGTATCCCCGTTATGATAACTGGTGGCGTCCGTCGGCACCGCTCCGCCGGTGTTGCCGTTGCCGTTGTAGGTGACGGAGTAAGTGTTCTCGGTCCACTGGGCATAAAGCGTCACATTGCTGCTGCCCATGGCGAAGGTATTGCCGCCGGAATAGCCAGTGCCGCTGCCGTTGGCGGCCGTGTTCCAGCCGGCAAAGGTGTAACCGGTTTTCACCAGGGTGCCGGTGTTGCCCAGCACCGTCACCGTATCCGTGATGTGGTAGGTGTTGCCGTCCGTCGGCACGGATCCGCCGGTATTGGTGTTGCCATTGTAGGTGACCGTGTAATTGACGGCCGTCCACTGGGCGTAAAGGGTGACATTGCTCAGGCCGATGCCAAAAGTGTCGCCGCCGGTATAGCTGGTGCCGCTGCCGTTGGCGGCCGTGTTCCAGCCGGCAAAAGTGTATCCCGTGCGCACCAGGGTACCGGTGTTACCCAGGACCGTGGCCGTATCCCCGTTATGATAACTGGTGGCGTCCGTGGGGACGGCGCCGCCGGTGTTGCTGTTGCCGTTATAGGTGACCGAGTAGGTGTTCTCGGTCCACTGGGCATAGAGCGTCACGTTGCTGCTGCCCATGGCAAAAACATTGCCGGTGGAGTAGCTGGTGCCGCTGCCGTTGGCGGCCGTGTTCCAGCCGGCAAAGGTGTAGCCGGTCTTCACCAGGGATCCGGTGTTACCCAGCACCGTCACCGTATCGGTGATGTGATAGGTGGTACCGTCCGTGGGCACCGCGCCGCCGGTGTTGGTGTTGCCGTTGTAGGTGACCGTATAATCGATGGGCGTCCACTGGGCATAGAGGGTAATATCGCTGCTGCCCATGGCAAAAGTGTCGCCGCCGGCATATGCGGTGCCGCTGCCGTTGGCCGCCGTGTTCCAGCCGGAGAAGGTATAGCCGGTTTTGACCAGGGCGCCGGTGTTGCCCAGGACCGTGACCGTATCCCCGTTGGCATAGCTGTTGCCGTCCGTGGGCACCGCGCCGCCGGTGTTGGTGTTGCCGTCATAGGTTACCGTGTGACCAACGCTGATGGTAATATTGTCAAAATCGAGGTCATAGACTTTGTCGCCGGTAACGGTTATATCAAACCGCAACTCGGTAACCCCGACAAAAGTGGAAAAATTGACACCCAACAAGGCCAGAGAATAGGAAAGCCCGTTAATCATGGTAAAATTCGATATGGTTTGGCTGACCGGGCCGCCGACGCTCAGGTCGGCCGTCACCGTCATCGAGATGGTCCGGTCGGCGTTGTAAGGACTGAACTCCATGTCCTTCAGATCAAAAGAAGAAAGGTTGGTACCGTCCGGTTTGATAACGATGCCGGTCATCGTCGGGTTGGCGGAGTTGTAAAACATGCTGGTGTTGTCCTGGGTGAACAGATCGGACACCAGGAAACGGTTGCCCTGGGGTTTGAACCCGCCGGAAGCGGCCCCCAGGGCGCTGAAGTCGTATTTGACCAGGCCGGCCGGGTCGGTGGAGTGGTTGATGATATTGGTGCCCGTGGTCGTCAGGTAGTTTTCGCCGCCGCCGGAGCCGTCAAATTCATAAACCGCCAGCCGGTATTCCGTGCCGGCCGTCAGGCCCGAGAGGACGACGTATCGCTCCGTCCCCTTATACACGCATTTCCAGCCGCCGCCGATATCCGCGGCAGCGGAAAAATCGGCATTGGCCGTGTATACTGTACCGTCCGTGACCGTGGGGGTGCCGGAGTTGCCCGCCTTGACAAACATGATTCGTTTAGTGCCGTTCCCGTTGGTCCAGTAGGTGTCCATACCGGTTGTGGTGCAGCTGGCGACCCTCAGGTTTGAGGCCTGCGTCGTCGGTTCGGTGCCGGCAATGTACTCATCCGGGTTGGCAATGGTGATGTTGGAAAAATTGATATTATTGACACTGTCAGTGGTGATACTGAAACTGAGCTGGGTCACCCCGATAAAGGCGGAAAAATCCATGCCCATCAAAGCCAGTGAATAGGGGATTCCCTGGTACATGGTAAAATTATTGATGGTCTGGCTGACCGGACCGCCGGATTTGAGCGTCGCGGTAACGGTGACGGTAACGGTGCGGTCCGCGCTATAGGGGCTGAACTCCAGATCCGTCAGGTCGAAGGACAGGAGGGATGTGTTGTTGGGCTTGATGATGATTCCCGAAACGGAGGCGTTGGTGCTGTTATAATACATGCTGGTGACGTCATTGAGGAACAAGTCCGACACCAGATAGCGGCTGCCCTGAGGTTTGAACCCCCCGCTGGCCGCTCCCAGGCCGCCAAAGTCCTTCTTGTCCAGACCGGCCGGACTGGTGGTGTGGTTGATGATATTGGTGCCGGTGCTCGTCAGGTAGTTCTCTCCGCCGCCGGTGCCGTTAAACTCATAGACCACCAGGCGGTATTCCGTATTGGCCGCCAGGCCGGTAATGGACAGCACGCGGCCGGTGTCCCGGTACACGCATTTCCAGCCGCCGCCGATATCCGCGGCCGCGGAAAAATCGGCATTGGCCGTGTACACGGCGCCGTCGGTCACCGTGGGGGTGCCGGCGTTCCCCTGCTTGGCAAAAACGACCCGCCTGGCGCCGTTGCCGTTCTGCCAGTATATGTTGAGTTGCGTGGCGCCCTTGCTGGCTGCCTTGAGATTCGTCGCCTGGGTCGTCGGTTCCGCGCCTAGTACGACCGGCGCCTGTTCGTCGGTAATCGTAATGTTGTCAAAGTTGATGTTCCACACCTGGGAACTGGCCACGGTCAGGTTGATGCTCAGCTGGGTCACGTCATTAAAAGCGCTGAAGTTCATGCCCATGGTGGTCAGGGAGGTCGCTGCCGTTAAACTGTAATTTGAGACCGTCTGGCTGACGGGGCCGCCGGCTTTCAGGTTGGCGTTCACGGTAATGGATACGGTATAGCTTCCGCCGTAAGGGCTGATGGTCATGTTGCCCAGGTCAAAGGAAGACAGGTTGGTCCCGTCGGGTTTGATGATCATGCCGTTGACGGTTGAATTGACGCTGTCATTGTAGTACATGCTGGTGCCGTCATTGGTAAAAGTCTCCGAAACCAGAAACCGGTTGCCCTGGGGCTTAAAACCACCGCTGGCCGCGCCGAGGCTGGCAAAATCGTATGTCGCCGCCTGGGCGGGGACGGAGAGGATAACCATTAAAAAGAAAAAGGATACGACCGGCCAACGAAAAAAATGGGTTTTCATGTGATTGACTTCCTTATTTTTTTGCTAAACATCGTGAAAACATCAGTGATGGCCTGGATAACCGTAATGAAATACTGAGTTGATTAAACTTTTATATTATACCTTAAATCGAACTGCTTTGAAAGCAAATAGGGACATCGGACGCCTATGCCATGGATGTCACCCAACGCCTCTTCCCGACGCTCTATCAGAAGATCATCCCGGCGGTTTTGAAATGGCAGACTCGCGGGCGGCGGCTTCCAGGACCGGCAGGAAAATGAAGAACAGGGTCTCTTTGACCCATTCCAGGTATGCCTTGCCGGGACCCCGGAAACCGACCATGAGCGACTCGATGGAGCCGGCCCCGAGATAATGCAGGATCAGGGCGTTGAGGCTGCTCAGGAAGCGACCGACATCGCCTTTGACAAACAGGCCCGGAAAGGTGGCCTCAAAATCCCGGCGGGTGTCGGCCAGCATGGTCGCCAGATGACGGAAGCCCGGCAGGTTGGCCGGATCGTCGTGGGTAAAATTCCTGATGATGATCCGGAACACGTCGGGCTGTTTGCGGAAAAATTCGATAAATCTGTCCAGATAAGTCGACAGCGCCTTTTCCGGCGAAAAGGTGGCGATCTCCAGCAGCCATTGTTTATTGGCCTCATAAAGAGAACGACAGGCGTCTTCCACCACCGCTTCGAATATCCCGGCCTTGCTGGGAAAATGGTAGCGGATAAGGCCGTGGTAAAAGTCACCCCGGGCGGCGATCATGCGGACGCTGGCGGCGTTGTATGAATGAGCCGCAAAGACCTGACGGGCGGCCGCCAGGATCATGCCGCGGGTCTCGGCCCCCCGGTTGACGACGGGTATGTTTGCTGGTTTGCCTCTCTTGCCGGTTGTTGCCTTTTCTTTCATGGGCTGAATCTTCCATTATGGATGGTCGCGTAAAAATTAGACGACTGTGTAATTTTTTGCTTGACATCATCCGGTATTTCTCCGATTCTATTTACACGATCGTGTAAAGTCAACCTTTTATCCAACTGGAGAGGTCACCATCATGAACATGGAAGAAACCATACGCGATTTTCTGACCGCGCGCGGGGCGCTGCGGGTCGGGTTCTGCACCCGGGAAACACTGGCCGGCGGCCCGCCCAGCGCCGACATCACCTATGTCCTGCCCACGGCCCGCTCGGCCGTTAGCTTTGCGTTGCCGCTGGACCGCGACATCATGCGCCAGTGCCTGTCCAAAAAGAGCCAGTTCGCCTTCGAACAGCACAACATCGAGGTCAACCGCCAGGCCGGCCGGTTGGCCAAGGAACTGGCCCTGTGGCTGGAGGAGAAAGGGTACCGGTCGGTGCGGCTCCATGCCAACAACGTCTACCGCAAGGATGTGCCCAACTGGCAGCTGGCCATGCGGCCGGACGTGTCCCACCGCTACCTGGCGGTGCGCTCCGGAGTGGGCTCCTTCGGCTGGTCGGGCAACGTCGGCCTTAAAGGATACGGCAACGCCGTCATCCTGGGCAGCGTGGTGACGGAGGCAGACCTGGCGCCCACGCCGCCCCTGCCGGCCGAAGAGGGATTCTGCGACCGCTGCAAGCTCTGCGTGGCCTCCTGCCCCTCGGGCATGTTCCACGAATCCCGGGAAACATCCATCACCCTGGGCGGTGAGACGTTTTCGCACAGCCAGCGCATCAGCTACCTGCCCTGCCAGCTGGTCTGCGGCGGGTTCACCGGCCTGTCGAAAAACGGAAAATGGTCGACCTGGTCACCGGGCCGGTACGCCATCCCCGCGCCCTCCGACGAAAACGCCCTGCTGGAAACCCTGATGCGGGCCATCGGCAACTATACCAAGTGGCCGCGGCGAAGCGACGGCGAAGGCGGCTTTGAAACCGGTGCCTTCGGCGGGCTGAATCTCCGCCTGACCTGCGGCAACTGCCAGATCATCTGCTGGGGCAACCGCCAAGAGACAAAGGAGAACTACCGCCTTCTGACCACCTCCGGATGCGTCATCCAGCGGGAGGACGGCACTATCGCGGTACTCCCGGCCGACGAGGCGGCCGCGGAGTTCGCGCGCATGGACCCTGAGCACACCAACCTTTACCGATAAAGGAGAAACCATGAACCTGACCGATCTTCACCGGATGGGCAAGGAGTTGTACGAGAAGCTTCATCTTCCCACCTACCCCGTAGCCGTCACCTACATCAAGTCCGAAGACGAAATCCCCGCCGGGACAACGCGGCCCTCGGCCATGGGACAGAAAATGTGCATCTGCCAGACCTTTACCTATGCCAGGGCCTGGGGCGCCCGGGTGGCCATCACGGCCGATGAAAACTTCTGCGTACCGTCATCGGCCGGTCACAAGTGGGTGGACGTCACGGACGAAGAATTCATCCAGAGCCAGGTCACCCAGGGCTGGCACAAGAGCCGGGAAGCGGAAGTCAACCGCATCGCTTTATATAACAGCCTGTTTTCCGGCCCCGGGGGGGAAGCCGTGCTGGAAAAAGCCAGAAGCCGCGTCGGCCTGGTCTGCGCGCCGGTTCACACCGCCGAACTGGAGCCGGACACGATCCTGGTCTTCGGCAACGGCATTCACATCACCCACATCATTCACGCGCTCTGCTACGACTACACCTTTCCGCTTTTCTCCTCCTTTGAGGGGTTCGGCGAATCCTGCATCAAGGGCGGACTGTTACCGTATCTGACGGGAAGGCCCCAGGTGGTCATCCCCGGCATGGGCGACCGGGCCTTTGCCGGCATCGGCCCGGATGAAATCGGCGTCGGCCTGCCCGCGGCCCTGCTGCCGACGGTCATGGACAACCTGTTTAAGACCGGCGGCCCCATGAACATGGGCCTGCCCTTTAAAACCATGGTGCCCACCGGCCTGACCGAATCTGTCACGCCGGGCTTTGCCTGGCTGAAAAGAGTTGTCGATGATAAACGCAAAACAACCGCATAGAAAGCGTATTTCAATGAACGGTCTGGAAGGAAAAATAAAGGCCTTTGTAAGGGACCAAGGCGTTGACGTGGTCGGCCTGGCCGGCCCGGACCGACTGGACGGGCCGCCATCGCTGGATCCAACCTACACCATGCGCGGCGCCCGGTCGATCGTTTCCCTGGCCGTTCCCATGGACGTTCCCGCCATCTATGATTTTCTGTCCAAGAAGTGCCAGACGGGCCACAACGTGGATCAACTGGTCTGGAACCAGAAACTGCACCATATCGGCGCGCGGGTGGCCGGGTATATTGAATCTCTGGGATTTCGGGCCAAGGCCGTACCTTCCAACAACACCTACCGCCGCTCGCCGGATATTTTCGCCACCCACCCCAGCTTTTCCCACCGCTTTGGGGCCATTGCCGCCGGCATCGGCGCCCAGGGATTTTCCGGCAATGTCATGACCAAAGAATACGGGGCCGCCGTTTACCTGGGCACAGTGGTCACCGAGGCCGTGCTCAAGAGCGACCCGGCCCTGCCCCCGCGATATTTTATCGACAACTACTGCGGCAAGTGCCGGGCCTGTTCCAAGGCCTGCGTGGCCCGGATGTTCATCGACGAGGAAGAGGAATACCTTCTGCTCAACGGCGAGCTGCACCCGCGCGGCAAGCGACGGGACATCAATTTCTGCAATGCCTCCTGTTTCGGCCTGCACAATCTTTCCGAAGACCGGCAGTGGTCGAGCTGGGGGCGGCACTGGATCGAAGAGTGGGTGAAAGAACCGCCCGATCCGGAAAAGCGCAGCATCCGCAACGACCTCTTAAAAAAGGGCTCCTCCGTGGGCGACTCCACCGTCCGCTACCGGCTGATCAGATCACTCGGCGCCAGGCTGTATCCGGAAGAAATTCTGGCCCCGGACAAACTGGGACGCCCGGTCAGTGACATGCCGAAAGATGAACTGGAACGGCGGCGGTTCCAGGCGGATCAGATTAAAAAGCATATCGGCATCACCATCGACAACCCGGACGTGCTGACCTGCGGCCAGTGCGCCCTGGTCTGCGGACCGGAAGTGCCCGAATCCATGAAGCGGCTGAAGATGCTGCGGGAAGGCGGCATCGTTGTGTCAGGAGATAACGGCCGCACCGTCATCGCGAGAAGTTATGACGAGGCGTTACGGATTCGGAACCAGTACCCCGTCCGGGTGCCCTGGCACAAAAAAGCCGTTGACGTCACCCTGTCCACGCTCATGTGGATCGGTCTGTACGGCGGATTCGAGCCCCGGTCCGTGTTCGGCAACCTGGCTTACCAGCGCCGCCTGAAAAAAGCCGTGGCCGACCGGATCTCCGGTCACCGGGAGTCCTGACGGCGACCGCCGGATAGAATTGACAGGCCATGCCGGCCTTGCTATATCTTTTCCCGATCAGCGTTTTCCTCGTCAACTGTTCAGGTCAGAAAATTCGTTCAGGGAGATATCCTAATGGGTCAGGGCTATCAGCACAGCATGGGTGTGTTTCTGAATAAAGACAACATCCGTATTTTCTACAGAAGCTGGGCCGCGGAAAATCCTGCGGGGCTGGTCTTTCTATGCCACGGACTGGGAGAGCATTCGGGACGGTACAGCCACCTGATCCAGAAATTACGGGACCGGCGAATATCGTTCTATGCCCTGGATCACAAGGGCCACGGGAAATCAGGCGGCAAAAGGGGGCACACCGAACGCTTTACCGATTACTGCCAGGATATCCATCAATACATCACCACCCTGATCCGGCCCGAAGCACCGGGCCTGCCGCTGATTCTGCTGGGCCATAGCATGGGCGGACTGATCGCGGCCCTTCATGCGCGAATGTTCCCGGAAGATATCGACGGCCTGATTCTTTCCTCCCCGGCCTTTATGCCCTCAACGCCGCTTTCCCCTCTCCAGCGGTCGGGCGCGAAGATTCTGGCCAGGCTGACGCCCCGGCTCTCCCGAAGCAACAAGCTCAGCCCCGAAGATCTGTCCTCCAGCAGGGAGACGGTGGCGGCATACAGCAAAGATCCCCTGGTACACAACCGGATAACGTTTCAGTGGCTCGTCGAATTTCTGGCCGCCACGCGTCAGTGCCTGGACCGGGGACAGGAAACCAGCCTGCCCCTGCTCATATTTCACGGAGGCGCCGACGCGATTGTCTCCGCCGAGGGAAGCCGGTGTTATTATGAACGGGCGAAAGGGCCGGATAAAACCCTGAAAATTTTCGACGGGCTGCGCCACGAAACCATGAACGAAAGCCCGGGAAAAAGAGAGCCGGTACTGAACATCGTCGCCGACTGGATAGTAGCTCACGCAAAAAAGTAGCGGCGCTCCCTATTTTTCAAGCGGCGTCAGCCCTTCCCGTACGGCGAACTTGGTCAGCTCGGCGACGCTGTACAGGTTGAGTTTCTGCATGATGCTGGCGCGGTAGGTCTCGACCGTTTTAACGCTGACATGAAGCTCTTCCGCGATATCCCGGGTCTTGACCCCTTCCGCCATCCGCTGCAGCACCTGCCTTTCCCGTTCGGTCAATTCCTCCGATACCGTCATCGGGGTTTCCTCGATGCTGTCCAGCAGCGCCTTGCGGACGGTGTCCGCTATTTTGGGGCTCAGGTAAGTGCCTCCGCGGTGCACGACGGAAATGGCCTCGGCCAGTTCCTGAAAAGCGCAGTCCTTGATCAGGTATCCGGACACGCCGGCCTTCAGCATGCCCAGGACGTAACGCTTTTCGGCATACATGGATAGGGCGATGATCCTGACCCCGGGAACTTCGGCCCCGATCTGGCGGGCGGCTTCAAAACCGTTTAATTCAGGCATGCTGATATCCATGATGACAACATCCGGCCTCAGCTTTATGGCAAGCTCCAGCGCTTTACGACCGTTCTCGGCCCGCCCCACAACCTTCAGGCCGGAAATGGTTCCCAGCAGGCTGCAAATACCGTCAAGAATGATGGCATGGTCATCGGCGACAAGAACCGTAATCATTTCATTTCCTTTCACCAGATCGTCCGGCCGCGGGCCTGATTGGCGTTAACTTTCGTTCAAAGCCCCTCCGGACGGGGTGTTTCACCGGCGGCCGCCAGGGGGATAATAATGTCGATACGCGTGCCCCTGTTCTCGCCCGTGTCGATTTCCATTTGCCCGCCCACCAGTCGTAACCGCTCATGAATACTGAACAGGCCAAACCCGCCGCCGGTCGTGGACCCGCTTGACGGCTGCCGCGATTGATCGAAACCGATACCGTCATCCTGTATGGTCAGGCGCAACCGGTCTTTCCCCATGCGCAGCGCTACGTTAATGTGACCGGCCCGGGCGTGTTTTACGGCGTTAAACAGCAATTCCCGCAATATCTGGAAGCAGAGCACTTCCGTTTTCTGTTCGATGGCGGCGTCACGGGCCATGTCGGTAAAGGTTATCGCCACACCATGTTTTTGCTGGGTTTCTTCGCATAGCCAGTCCAGGGCCGCGCCCAGGCCCAGGTGATAGAGAATCGGCGGGCTGATTTCAAACGTAAGGGTTCGGGTGTCGGCAATGGATTGTTCGATGGTTTGCAGAATGTCGTTCAACCGCTGGCGGTGGTCGGCGCCGGGTGCCTGGGCCATTGCCTCCAGTCCGATTTTCGTGCCGGCCAGGGCGTGGCCGATACGATCATGAAGCTCGGTGGCAATGCGTCGCCGTTCCCGCTCCTCGGTCAGCATCAGTTCCGAATACAGGTTTCGCAACTTTTCGGACAACTGCTTGAGGTCCTGCTCGTTTTTCATGACATGTTCGTAAAGGGTCGCGTTCTCAAAGGAAATGGCGGCCTGGGAGGCGATCAGCTTGAGCAGTTCCAGCCGGTCTTCGGTGAATATTCCGCCGGTCAGGGTGTTTTCCAGATAAAGAATACCGACCAGCCGTTCGCTGCGGGACATGGGCATGCACACCAGCGATCGGGGAGGATTGATGGCGTCTCCGATCCGCTGAAACGGCGCCGGCGCTTTTTTCATGTCATTGATGACCACCAGCTGCTGCGTCCGTTTGACATAATAAACGACCGAAGCCATCAGCGTTTTTTTCTGATCCAGCAGTGGTTCGGTTTTCAGCAGCGTTCGACCGGCTTCGTCCCCGCGGCCTTCCACTTCCACAAAAAGCTGATTGTTTTTGCTGGAAATAAAAGCGGCACGATTGGCGCCGGTGGCCGCCATGGTGATTTCCATCAGCCGGGTCAGCAGTTTGCGCACCACGATCTCCTGGGAAACGGCCTGCAGCGCTTCGACCACGGCGTTGTAGTCCATTCTTTCCAGGACGGATGGCGTTCGTTCCGGCATGACGGAAAGAACGGCGGCATACTGTTTCTCCATATCCCTGACTTTAGCCGTGGCTCCCCAGGTTTCATAAGTCCTTTTGGCCTCAACCAGGTATGCCCGGGAAGCGATCTTGTCGCCATGGCCCGCCAGGAAAATCCCGGCGGACTCGCAGGCTATGGCGGCCAGATGGGTGAATCCGCCGGCTACGGCCGACGACACGGCCTGCCGGTACAGCCGCAGGACCTTTGAAGGGCGACCGCCCGCCCGGGCTTGCTCGGCTTCCATCAGGCGCAACATGGGCTCGAAGTTATCCGGCCGTAATCGGCGCCACTGCTTCATTTTTTTCATGGAAAGGGCCGCCTGCTGCCGGCATCGCCGGACCTGCTGCCGGTCCGTGCAGGTGGAAACTACCGCCATGGCGCTTAAAAAAGCATAAAAATAATATTCTGTCAGGACCAGGGTGCCGGCCGGCAGGTAGTTCCTGGCCCGGATCCGGTCGGCCACGGCCATGGCTTTATCCCATTGGCGGAAAATCACGAGAAGCTTGAGTTGAAACAGCAGGAAAAAAAACTGCAGCATCAGGTTGCCACCTTCCACGGCCGCCGCGAATTCGACTTCCTCGTCATAGCCGGGTTCACTCAGGCTGAAAGGGGAAGCGGTCTGTCCCTTGAGGCTCCGATAGAACTGCTGGATGGCCATATAAGTGGCCACCACGAACGGGGAACGTGAGTTCTGGACAAAGGCCTGATAACGCTTATGGTCGGCGTAAATGGTGTCCAGGTTGTCTCCCAGAAAGAAATGAACCATGAACATGGAGTTGATGCTGTGGCCGGCATAGCTGATGTCGCCGGATTTCATGGCGTGACGGTAGGCCCGTTTGAAGTAGTTGATGTTCTTCCGCGCGGGCTGGTACCAGTGCCGGTTGAAAAAAGCGGACACGAAATAGGCGATGGCCTGATGGGGACCCGGCGACTGCCTCTCCAGCAGCCGCATACCGATCTTGGCGTAAGAACGTCCCATGCCGATAAAACCGAACATGGACCCCAGAAAAGCCCCCAGCGTGATCAGGCCCAGAGAAGCGTGCTGCAGGGGAACGCCTTTTCCGGGATCACGAATGCCCAGCAGAATTCCGGTGGCGGTAAGCCACAGGCACAGCAACGGGTCAACATAAAAAGCGGGCAGGCCGATGTTGGTCAGCAGCGTTTCCTGAATATTCAGAAGCTCGTCTTTGTTTTCCGGGATATCCATAATCGTGGACAGCCGGCGAAACCCCCAGACGAAGCGCAGCTTGGACAGGAGCAGCAGCACCTTCAGGCGGCTGGGATGGCGGGGCAGCAGGATGCCGAGCATCTCAAGCCCGCGGCGGCCCAGCATCAACGCCTTGTCAATGTTTCCGGCGGCGGTATGGAGTTCGATCATGGCGTTGTAGGCTCTGGCCCGATCCGGCAGGGAGGGGGCTTTCTGCAGCAGCAGACCGAAAAGGCGCTCCGAGGCGTCAAAGGCGCCCAGCACAAATTCACACTTGGCCAGGCTGGCGTGGATCGCGGCGCACAGGTCGTAGTCCGTTTCCCAGGCGGTTGGCGGAAGCAGGTCGCAGGCATGACGGAGGTATGGGGCCGCGGCGCCGAAAGAGACTGATTCCATTGCGTTCCGACCCGCCATGAGGTTAAGACGGGCTATTTCCGTTGTTTCCGGCGGTGACAGGTCCGGGGGCATGCCGAGCCGAAGCTGGTATACGATATCAAAAATTTTATTGCCGGCACCCTCGGTCGGCTCCCTGGCCAGCATCGCTTTTCCGACAGCCCAGTGGAGATCCCGGGCGGCGGCCTCAGGGAGGGTGCGGTAAACGGCCTGCAGAATATGGTCGTGGGCAAACTCCCAGATATGCGCGGCTTCTTTCCCGGACGCCTGCCGGGACGGGGAAGGATCGACATAGACCCGAAGCAGGCCGGCCTTCAGCGCCGTCCGCGCCTGATCGACGATATCGGACAAATCGCGGGACAGGACCCGGGCCAGCAGATCCGGATCGATTCTATTGCCGACGCAGGCGGCGGCCTGAAGCACGGACAGGGTCTCCACGGGAAGCTTGTCAATGGCCGTGGAGAGCAACCGGGCCACATTGTCGGTGATATCGGCGGCGGCAATGCGATCCGCGTCCCAGGACCAGTTGCCCCGGCGCATGTCGTAGCAGATCAACCCGCCGGCGTGCAGCGAACTCATAAACTGCCGGATGAAAAAAGGGTTACCGCCGGTTTTTTTAAAAACGATGCGGGCCAGGGGGGCGACCACCTCATCGGTTTGACAAAGGATATCCGCCACCATGGCCGCCGTCTGGCCTTCGTCCAGGTGCTCCAGTCGAAATATTTCGACCGGTATGCTGGTTCGTTTCAGTTTGCTCAAGTACCGCGTCAGCGGATGGTCCTCGTCGACCTCGTTGTCTCGATAGGTGCCCAGCACCATGCAGTAACGCCGTTGCCGGGCCAGTAAGAAGGCGATGCCGTGGGACAGGCTGCCCTTGTCGGCCCATTGCATATCGTCGAGGAAAAAGACAACCGGGTGGTCTTTTTCCAGAAAGAGGGAGCCGAATTTTTCCATAACCAGCCCCACCCGCATAATGGCCTCCATGGGGGGCAGCTCGCAGACCGGCGGCTGCTTGCCGATCACCAGTTCCATTTCCGGAATGATGTCCACCAGGATTTGCCCGTTGGGCGAAACGGCCGACAGGATTTTTTCACGCCATATCTGGATCTTCTCCGGGCTCTGGCTCAGCAACCACCTGGCCGCGCTGTCCATTGCGGTCTTTGGCGCCCTGATGGGAACGGCCTGCTGATGCTGGTCAAATTTACCGGCCAGAAAAATGCCGCCCGCCTCGCGGACATAAGCCCCCAGCCGGCGGACCACTTCGGTTTTACCGACACCGGTGTCGCCGGCGATCATGACCACGCAGGTATCGCCCGCGCAGATCCGGTCAAAGCATTTTTGCAGACAGGAGAGTGTCTGTTCGCGTCCATAAAGCCGGTCAGGCAGCGTAAAGACCGGGGAAACATCGTTGCGTCCCAGATTGAAATCCGGGACACGGGCCGCGGCGTCAAACCGGCACGCCAGACCGGCCAGATCGGCCAGGAGCCCGGCGGCACTCTGGTAACGATCGTCAGGATGTTTGGCCAGCAGCTTGAGTACCAGGCGCGAAAGCACGACGTCCACTGCCGGGTTCACTTCTGAAGGCGGAATGGGCGTAAGGGCGGTGTGACCATATAATACGCCGGTAGCGTCGCTGGCGGAAAAAGGAGTGACGCCCGTCATCATTTCATAAAACAACACGCCCAGGGAATAGAGATTGGCGCGGAAATCGACGGTATGGCTCATGCGACCGGCCTGTTCCGGCGAGATATAGGGAAGTACCGCCTCGGAAGTTACCGGTGAAAGACCGGCGCTTTCAGGCGCCCGGGCAAGGCCGTCGAGTTTGAGGCTCCGCGTGGCAGGGTCAAACAGGAAACTGTCAGGGGTGACGGCCTGGTGAATCACGCCGGCGCCGTGCAACGCCTGCAGGGCCTCGGCCATCTGGGCCGCGAAAAAACAGAAACCCCGGTTCAGGCGGCCTTCCTCGGCAATCATGGCGCGAAACGACGGCAGCATGGCGCTCAATGGTTCGCCGGCAGGAGCCTCCTGGATCACCAGGAGACCGACGGTGCCGTTGGCGCGCACTTCCTGATGATCAAGTAGTTTGAGAACCCGATCGGAGGAAAGGCGGGCGAGCCGCGCCACGTACTCCGTAAGCGCCTCCCCGATATCCGGGGAATGCCCGTTGATGCCGAACAGCCGCGCCGTAACCGGCCGGCCGGTCCGGCGGTCCACTGCCGCGAAGGTGGCCACCCGCCCGTCTGTCTCCGTTTCCACTATCCGGTCGTGACGATCAGCCAGCCATTGCCGCGCCGCAGCGCTGAGGGAAAGCCCTTGCACCATACGCCGTTATCAGTTTCTTGATTGCGGGTAAGGAAGTGCCGTCAATTTTTCTATACCCGCAGAGATACCATGGCGCACAATCAATGTTCAATCATAAATTAAGCCGCCCTTTCCCCTCGTGATACCAAATGCCTTGAGAAACGGCTCGTTCCCCGCCGGGCCTCCTGCCCTTCCGCCCTTTAATAACGGCCATTCCCGCTCGTTTGTCAGACGATGACGGTAACATCCGGGGGCCTTTTCATATGCCAAATTCAGGGTTTTGGAGGCAATAAATCAGGGTTTCCCCGATTGTTCCGGCCTCGGATGTGGGCTATTTGTTATCACCAATTTCAGACGGGCGGGGGGGCTCGCGATTTTCAGTCCCCTCTCCTGATTGTCCCGCCGGAATAACCTTTTTGCATATGGACGAATATGAAACATGTAAAAGCGGCGATTGAAGATCTTTTTGAGCGCTGGGCCCGCGGCCTTTACCGGCATCCGCGCGCAGCCCTCCTGGTATTGGCGGCAGCAACCGGGTTCTTCCTTTTACAGATGCCCCGTCTGACCTTTGACACATCCTCGGAATCCCTTTTGCACGCAAACGATCCCTACCGCCTGGAATATGACCGCTTCCGGCAGACCTTCGGGCAGGATCGCAATATTATTCTCGGCATTTCCACCCCGGATATATTTACCACCGGGTTTATGACAAAACTCAAGTCGCTGCACCGGGAGATCGAGGCCGCCGTTCCCCACATCAGGCGCGTCAACAGCCTTGTCTCGGCCCGCCGGATCAGCGGGGAAAACGACACCCTTCATGTGGGTGAACTTCTGGAATCATGGCCCGAAGAACCGCTGGATATGGGCCAGCTGCGAGAGCAGGTCCTGAACAACCCCTTTTATCTCAACTACCTGGTTTCAGAAGATGCCACCATGGCGGCCATCGTCATTGAAACCGACGCCGTTATCAACGTGGCTCCGGTATCCGATGCCGAAGCGATAGCCGAATTTTCCGACTCGCCCGGCGACAAGGCCGCTGCCGTCCCGACCGATAATCCGGCTCGTTTTATCTCGGCGGCCGAAATCCGCCAGATCGTCGACGCCATTACGCGCCTGCTGCCCCGCTACCAGGCGCCTGATTTTCGGATCGGGTTTTCCGGCTCCCCGGTGGTGGTCGATATTTTCAACCGGGCCGTGGCCGCGGACATGACGCGTTGTTCGCTGCTTGCCCTGGCTGTGATCGCTCTCTCCATAGGGGCTCTGTTCCGGCGGACATCGGGCGTATGCCTTCCCCTGCTGGTGGTGACGGCCGCGGTGATTTCCGCCCTGGGGCTGATGGCTCTGATGCAGGTGGAGATCAAAATCATGTCGGTAATTCTGCCGATCATCATTCTGTGCGGCGGGGTGGCCGACTCGGTTCATGTGCTGACCATCTTCTTCCGGGAATATCGCCCGGGCACATCCAAAGAGGAAGCCGTCGTCAGGGCGATGAAACAATCCGGCCTGCCCGTTCTTTTAACCAGCCTGACCACCGTGGCCGGCCTGCTCTCCTTTGCCTTTGCCGAGATATCGGCCATCGGAGAAATGGGCGTTTTTTCCGCCCTGGGCGTAACCATGGCCCTGGTGTATACGATCAGCATGCTTCCGCCCCTGCTGGCCCTGTTGCCGATCAGGCCCGGGAGCCCCGTCGATCAGCATTCCCTGGTCATGGACCGGATACTGTCGGGAATTGCCGACTTCTGCGCCGCTCATCCCAGAAGAATTGTCGCCGGAGCAGTCGTCATCCTGATTCTGTCGGCGGGCTTTCTGCCCCGGTTACGGTACGTGGACCACATGCTCAACTATTTCTCCGATCACATGACGGTCAAGCAGGACATGATCCGCATCGATAAAGCGCTGGGAGGAATTATTTCTTTTGAAGCGGTTATCGACACCGGCCGGGAGAACGGCCTGCATGATCCGGCCATGCTCGGCCGGATCGACATCGCTGCCGAACGAGTGAAGGCTGAATCGGCGGGCATGGGACCGTCATATGCCATCACCAAGGTCTATTCCATCACGGACGTGGTCAGGGAGATCAACCAGGCCCTGCATAACGACGATCCCGCTTTCTACACCATCCCCGGAGACGGCGATCTCGTGGCCCAGGAACTCTTCCTTTTTGAAAACAGCGGCAGCGACGAACTGGAGTCGGTAGTTAATACGGACTTTTCCAAAACACGGGTTTCCGTAAAAGTACCGTGGCTCGACTCTTCCGGTCTTTACAGGTTGAGCGAGCTCATCGGCCGGGTATTTAATGAGACCTTTGCCGGTCATGCCCGTGTTACCCTGACCGGCATGTCGCTCATCCTGGCCCGGACCCTTCCGGCCACCCTGTCGAGCATGAACCAGAGCTATCTGCTGGCGGCCGTGATCATCTCCGTTTTGATGATTTTCCTGGCCGGCAACGTGAGAATCGGGTTGCTGGCCATGTTACCCAACCTGCTCCCCATCGTGATGGTCATGGGGGGCCTGGCCGCCATGAAAATCCCCCTGGACATGACGGCCCTCATGATCGGCAGCATCGCCATCGGCCTGGTAGTGGACGACACCACCCACTTCATGCATCACTTCCGCCACCATTTCGACCTTACCGGCGACCCGCGGGAAGCGGTCCGCCGCACGCTCCTGGGCACCGGACGCGCCATGCTGATCACAACACTGGTGCTGTCCGGCGGTTTTCTGGCCTTGACCGCCGCGGCCATGCCCCATCTGTCGCGGTTCGGGATTCTGCTGGCCCTGGCACTGATGCTGGCCCTGCTGGCCGATTTTATCGTGACGCCGGTCCTGATGATCCTGGTGGCCGGGCCGTCGTCGGCCCTTTACCGAAAAGCCGAGGCCCCCCTGGGGCACGGCGGAATGATGTCGCCGGAGTTAAAGACGGGAACCGACGGTTAATGCTTCGTGGGCCTGGCCGTTTTCAGGCTGTGGAATAACCCCTTCAACAAAAGGAGATTAAACATGCTGTTCAAACCCGGAAAAATCAAATCAGCGTTTGTGCCGGTCAGGGATATCCCCGAGGAAACGGTTCGGGAGATGCACAGCCTCTTTCTTGATTATTATGAAAACGCCGATTATGAAACCTTCAAACAGGACCTGAACGCCAAAACCGGTTCCTTCCTGTGGCGGGAACGGAAGACCGGACAGCTTATCGCCTTTGCCAATATCAGAATCATGAAACTGCCGTATCAGAAACGGAAGGCGCATGTTTTTTTCTGCGGCGACACGGTCTGTCATCGTGATTACTGGCAGCGCAACTCATCGGGAAACAGCCCCATGGCCGGGACGGTTTTCGCGTTTCTCGTCCGCTTCTTCCTGCGCCACCCTTTCAGCACTTACTGGTTCATGATTTCCATGAGCTATCGTACCTACCTGGTGATCGCCAACAACCTGGTCCATCACTATCCCCACTATCAGCGGCATGACGCCAAAACCGACAAGCTCAGGGGAATATGCCGACTGGTAGCGGAACACATGTTCGGCGACAAGTATAACCCGGTAACCGGGCTGGTGGATTTCGGCCGGGCGGAGGAGAACCAGACCATCAAAAGCGACGTGGCGCCGGTCACCCCGGAGATGCTGAACAGATACCCCAAGATCCGGTTTTACGAGGAGCTGAACCCGGACAGCCGGAAGGGCATTGAACTGGCCTGTATCGGCGCGGTGGATCTGGCCTCCATCACGGCTTATTTTAAGAAGTTCACCGGCCGCACCTTCAACAGTCTGTTCAAGGGTAACAAAGTGACGATCCTGCCGACCACGCCTTCCGCGGGCGAACGTAAACATATCGCCAAAAAGAAAGCCGCCTGACAAAGGAGACCGGCGCAATGGAGCTTTTCACAACGTCAGCGCACCGGGCGGCCATGGTTGTTTCGCGGAAGGGATACCGGGCATACCTGGCGGGACTGGCCGATATCCGGCCCCATCAGCAGCGCAACCTCGGTTCGATTCTCAAAACCGTCCGGGGCGCGATGTCGGGCCGTAACTATGGACTGACCGGGGATGAGTCCGTCGACAGGTTTCGTGCGAAAGTGCCCCTGACCGAGTACAGCCACTGGGAAAAAATGATTGAGCAGCAGCGGCGGACCGGTGAACCAATCCTCAGCACCAGCGCCTGCGACCGGTACCAGCCCACCAGCGGGTCCACCTCAAAAATAAAATGGATCCCCTATACACGGCAGTTTCTCGCCCAGGTGGACGCCTTCATTTCCCCGATGATCTACCGCATGTACCGGCAATACCCCGGCATTCGGAAAGGTGTCCATTACTGGTCGCTTTCCTGGATTCCAACGGAACTGCGCGGCAATATCAGCCCGAATATCAATGACGACCTGAAGCTGCTGCCCTGGTGGAAGCGGATGTTCATGTCGCAAACCATGGCCGTTCCCGATGATGTGGCTCACGCGCCCACTTCGGATGCGTCCATGTTCGCCACCGCCTGCTACCTGTGCGCCGCCCGGGACCTTTCCCTGGTCTCCGTGTGGAGCCCGACCTTTTTATTGAACCTGCTCGACCTGATCCACAGCCACCGGGAAGAGATCGCCCTGGTGCTGGCTTCGGGGAAATGGGGGGAGTCCAGACAATCCCTGGCCTACCTGCCGTGCCCGCGGTCGCGCCAGGGGGCCGACACGCTCGCCGGCTGGGAAACGACGCTGTCGCCGGAAAATCTTTCCCGTCTGTGGCCGGGCTTAAGCGTGATCAGCGCCTGGGACACCTGGACCTCGGCGACCTGGGCCAGAGAGATAAAACGCCTGTTCCCTTTTGCCGCGCTGGACGGCAAAGGACTGCTGGCCACCGAGGGCATTGTTTCCATGCCTTTTGACAACCGGTACCCGTTGACCTATCAGTGCCATTTCTATGAATTCGCGGACTGGCATTCCAGCGACATTTTGAGCGCCTGGGAACTGAAAAAAGGGCAGGTGGTTCAGCCGGTGCTGACAACGGGCTCCGGCCTGCTGCGGTACCTTTTGCATGACAAACTGGAGGTAACCGGTTTTCTCGGAAGCTGCCCCTGCTTTCTGTTCCTGGGGCGTTCCGATGGCGTCGACCTGGTCGGAGAAAAACTGAGTCCGGAAGCCGCCCAGCACTTGCTGGGCCTGCTGGCGGAAAACCACGGGATCAAACCGGTCAGCCTGCTGGCCGTGCCCAGGGTCTATTCCGGCACCACTGACGGTTATGTGCTGTTGTGCGAAGGCAGCGACCCGGCCCTGGCCGGGAAAATTGCCGAGCGGGCTGAAAAGGAACTGCGCAAGATTTATCATTACAACCTGGCCCGGGATCTCAGACAACTGACGTCTGTAAAATGCGTCATGTCGCCAACGGCAACAGCGATCTACCAGTCACGGGCCGCCTCCCGCGGGATGGTGGCGGGAAACCTGAAAATCGAACCGGTGGTCCTGTGGAACTGTGAACTTCCCGAACCGTTACGATCCGCATTTGCCGAAGCGCCGTCGACCGCGGATCGTAGCGGCATATATGAACGGCCATAAGACGGAATAAGGAGGCTTGCCCCGATGAAGCTCAACGATTTTGCCGCAAAATTTGATTCCATCGTCATGACACCGGAAGACAACCCCGAAATTCAAACACTCTATAACCGTATCGCCATGACCAGCGAAAATTTCAGCGTCCATACAAAAAAATCCCCCGATTACTTCCGGTTCCTGACCTACGCCGCGGAAAACCACCATGTCTTCGGGTTCCCCAACCCCCGGGGAGAACTCGAAGGCCTGGCGGCGCTGATTATCCGGCCCTGTTACATCGACGGCCGGCCTGACCGGGTGGGCCACTTCCTCGACCTTCGATTTAAAAGAAGACGGGATCGCACCGGAACCGGCGACTGGAAAAGTATGGCCCTGGGCTTTACCCGCGTCGGCCGGGAGATAGACGAGCTGGAGCGGTGTCGTGTCTTCCACGGCTCCTACATCACCACCAACATCTATGCCACCGCGGCCATCGGCAAGGAGAAGAAGGGCGCCCTGCCGAAAACCGAGCCGCGCCCGGAAACGGCAAAAAGCGTCGACGCCAAACCCGCGGAGGCCTTTCTGGTCAGCAATCTGGCCAGCTATCAGTCGGTCAACATTTATGCCCGCAAACCGCAGAAAGCCATCGGACTCGGCGCCTTTAAAAATTCGGGCAAAAAATTCACCGTCGCCGCCGGTGAAGAAAAAGACCGGGACGAATTGAAAAATTTTCTGGACGCGCAGAACCGGATCAAAACCTTTGGCTATATCTATTCGGGAGAAAATGGAGAACTGGAACGCCGATTTAAATACTGGGACGGGTTTTCCATGGCCTCGTTTTTTATCGCCCGGGACAGTGCCGGAACCATCATCGGGGCCTTCGGCGCGTTCGACCCCGGGAAAGGCCGTCAGATCTACATTGACGCCCTTCCTCCAGACAAGGAACTCATCGCGAAACTGGGAGCCCTGGTCGGTCTCAAGGTTCCCCGGCCCAATGAAAATATTGACATCCTCTACCTGACATCACTCGAACTGGCCCACGGACTCTCCGCCGCTGAACGGTTGGATGTGTTTGACGGGCTGCTGACCGCGCTCTACAAAAGCGGTCTGCCCAAGGCATATCACATCGTCTCGTTCTGTGATTACAATAAACAGAGCCTGCTGGAGGTCGTCGCCCGCGGCTACATGTACGACGCCACACCGGTTCTGCTCTATCAGCTTCACGCACCCGAAGCGGTTGAAATCTATCGTGAATCAGGCATGGCCCATCCGCCCGGCCATGAAATGGTGCTGATGTGAAAGCCGGGCGGAAAATCACCAACGGCCCCCGCGTCTATATGGCCGGCGACACGGTGAATGAGGCGTTCCGGCATCCGGTAATCATTGAAGTGGTAGTCGAAGGGGTCGGCGCCATCGATGTCGACGCCTTGAGACAGGCTGTGGCCGCGGCTTCCCGGGCCAACCCCGGCACCCGGTTGATCGCCAGGGGAAATCTTCACGCCACGCGGCTGGTGGATACGGGAATCACCCCGCCGATTCGACAAATCGACGGTTCCCGCTGGTCGGGTAAAAGCGCGGAAGGGCTTTCGTTCTATCGATTCCCGCTGCCCATACGCAGCGGTCCGACCTGCGACGTGATTCTGATGACCGGCCCCGTAACGCGAATCATGTTCCGGGGTCACCATACGGTCATTGACGGCCAGGGTTTGATGATGTGGATCGAGGACGTCTTTCGCGTCCTTCGCGGCGAGACGCCGGCCGGATCAACCTGGACCGAATCGATCGATCAGTTTCGCCGCGTCACACCCGTCAATGAGCCCAAATGGACCGGCGGCCAGTGCGTGGCGCCCACCGGCATGCCCCGGGGGGAAACCAACCGGGCAGCCTTTTCCCGGCTGGAACTGCCCGGTCCGGTGTCGAATCTGATGCCCCGGCTGATGATGCTGACGGCTCAGGCGGCCCGGCAGCACCACCCTGATGGCCGCGTCGTCTTCGGTATCCCGATTTCCCTGCGGCACCGGCAGGCGGCTGTTCGCTCATCGTCCAATCTCTCCCGGGCGATTTACGTGGACGTTGCCCCGGACACGACCGTCGCCGACATTGACCAGTCGATTCATCACCACCGGCAAACGGACGGCCGGCTGTCATTCAGCGAAACCCTCATCCCCTTTCTACCCCTGTGGGTTATTCGCAAATTCCTTGAAACCGATTGTCGCAAAGGAATACATACCGGGCGCTACTGGGTATCGGGCTTTATCTCCAACCTCGGCCGTTTTGAAACCAAACAGTTCTCAACGCGCGAATTTGCCGCGCGATCCGTCTTCCTTCTACCCCCTTGCTCCTGTTCGATCCCGGTCTTCTTCATTCTGCTGGGGGTCGACCGGACCATTTCCATCAATGTCTCCATGCCGGAAAATCTGGCTGACGGAAACCGTCTTGACGATTTTATGGCTTATCTCCGCCGGGGTTTGAGCCCGTGTCCGGTTCAACCGGACGCATCCCATCTGAAATATGCGGTCGAAAATCACCTGACGCCGCACCTGTCTCCGGAAGGCAAAAGTTTACCTTCCGCCGGCCCGGAAATAGACTGCAACCTTCGATGACTCCAACCAGAAAGAATATTATGAATATAAGCGACATGATTTCCGGCCGGATGCTGCTGATTTGCGGCCTGTTATTCATTATCCCCCTGACTGTTCAGGCCGACACCGCTGCCGAAACCGCCAATCCGCCGCCGACGGCGGCGGCGCTGACTTCGGAGATACAGAGCGTCCTTTCCGGATTTGAAGAAACCGGTGATACCCCTGTTTATCAGGCGGCATCCGGTGCCGAACCATCCGAACGGGCCTGGGATCTTTCCGGTGAGATCACCCTGGCGGCCGTCTGCAACATCAGCCATGAAGCCCCGGACGCCGGTCAGACCGACTACCGGGGCCTCTCCCGTCTGCGACCCGAACTGGTTTTAAATCTTGATGTCGACCTCTCCGATGAATGGCGCTGCAGGGCGGGGGGACGGGGGTTCCGGGATTTTGCCTATGCCATTCAGGGAAGGGACGAATTTCCCCACCAGGTCCTGGACGAATATGAGAGTGAGGTCGAGTTGACGGAAGCCTATATCGAGGGGCCGATCCTGCCCGCGCTTGACCTGAAGGCAGGACGTCAGATCGTTGTCTGGGGAAATACCGAAAATTTCCGGGTGACCGACATGTTAAACCCCATCGACAACCGGGACCCCGCCATGGTGGATATCGAAGACCTCCGGCTGCCCGTCGGCATGGCCAAACTCAGCTATTATCCCGGAGACTACGCCCTTTCGGTGATGGCGATCCCGGAAATACGGTTTGACAAGCAGCCGGTACTGGGCAACGATTTTTATCCCTTTGACCGGACGCTGCCGCCCGAGGACGAACCGGACTCCGGTTTTGAAAACACCGAGGTGGCCCTGTCCCTCAAGGGGATCTTCCGCGGCTGGGATCTTTCGCTGTATGGCGCCTACCTGTTCAACGATGAAAGCCACTTTGAAACCACGGGCTCGCGGGACATGGTGGTGGGCCAGGCGCCCCTGCCCGACGGCGGCCTGGCGCCGATCATTGTCCAAGTGCCGGTTTTCCAGCGGCGGCACGCCCGGCTGGCCATGACCGGATGTTCGCTCAACGTGGCTCGCGGCAGCTGGCTGTATAAAACCGAAATTGCCTATACCGACGGCCTTCAATTCAATACCACCCCCGATGAAAAAAGCCGGATCAGGGGACTGGCGGGCATTGAGTATTCCGGATTGACCAACACGCTGATCGTTATTGAACTGGTGCAGACCCACCTGTTTGACTATGAGAAGCCGATGGGGGAATCACCCGACGATACCGAAGAGAACCGGTTTGAAACCGCTTTTCGCGTCTCACGCGACCTGTTTCATGACCGCCTGGAATTGATGCTGCTGATCATGGCCACCGGCGGCAGGGCCCAGGACGGCGCCTTTGAGCGCCTGACCGCCGAGTACGAGATCACCGATGACCTCGCTTTCACCGCGGGCTGCATCTTCTATCATGACGGCGACAGCGTCATGTACGGCAATATTCATGATAACAACCGGGTGTATATGAACCTGAAGTACAACTTTTAACGACCGGACGCAGGCGGGCCGACCAGTTCCGCCTTCAGTATCCGGGTGGTATCCGGTGTGATCTTTACCGGATCGGCCATGCGGAAACCCGCCAGCCAGGCGATCTTTCCGCCGGAGACAACCACCGGGCAGCACCGACGCAGATGCCGGGGAACCTTACGGTTGATGAAAAAATCCTTGACCTTCTGATGACCCGTCATGCCCAGGGGGACAAACCGGTCGCCGGGCCGGGCGTTTCTGATGGTCAGGGGAAAGGAAAGCCTCTCCAGATCGAACAGGGCGACGCCCTCCCCGCCGACGGTCACATCATGAATATCCGCCCGGCTGATGACGGTAAAATCGACCCTTGCGCCGGTTTCCGGAATCATCAGAGAAAAATCCGCCGCCCCGTCAGGGAAAAGGGTATAAGAAAAAACCGGCGCGGCGGCGGCCTTTTTCCGGCGCCGTCCCGGCGTCAGGCGGAAAACAAGCCGGTCGCCTGATTTCGTCACCGTAACCCCGTCCGGCAAATCCAGGACAGCCGACTGATTTCTATCCATCAATTCAATGACTTCATCCGTCTGGACAAAGGTGATCCGCCGCAGGTCGCCCTTGATCATGGCCAGGGCTTTCCGGACCAGACGCCGCCCAACCGCCCGCGGCTGATCCTTCAATAATATTAAGGAAAGAGCGATTTCATCATTCTCCGGCGGCAACACAACGGCGGAGAAGATCCTGGAAACCACCGGCTCCAGCCACTCCTCCTCCTGCCGTAGGATATCGGACAGATGATTCAGATTCTCCGTAATGTGGGGGTTAAAGGTTTGCCGCAAACGGGGAATAAGCTCATGGCGAACCCGGTTCCTCAAAAAATTCAAATCGTTGTTGGTCGCGTCCGTAATGAATTCCAGCCGCTCCCGGCCGGCCGCGGCCTCAATCTCCGCTCTGGTCACATTAATAAAAGGACGGATGATCCTCCCCTCCCGTACGGGCGGGATGCCGGACAGGCCCGCTGGTCCGCTGCCGCGAAGCAGCGCCATCAGGACCTGTTCGGCATTGTCGTCGGCATGATGGGCGGTGGCGATTCTGTCATACCCATGGGCTGCGGCTGTTTTGTAAAAAAAATCATACCGCAGCCGTCGGGCGGCCTCTTCCAGGGAAAGCCGATGCTTTTCCGCGAACCGGGCCGAATCGACGACCGCCGTGTGACAGGGCAGGCCGTATCCGTCCGCCAGCCGCTGGACAAAATCCATGTCATTATCCGCGTCCCGCCCCCGCAGACCGTGATTCAAATGCGCCACACCGATCCGCGAGACGACAAGCCTGTCGGCCAGTTTCACCAGACACCACAGCAGGGTCACGGAATCCACCCCGCCGGACACGCCGACCAGAATGGATTCGCCCCGGCCGACCATGTCATGATCGGCCATTGCCCGGGCAACGGTTGTCACCATATCCGCCCTGATACCGGTTGCCACCCTTGTCTTCCCTTCTGCTTAACTTTCCACGCCATCGGCGCCTTGAGCCCTTGCCCTTTTACAATAGCGATTCTGAATACCACTGGCAAATATTTACTTGAAACATAGCCACCGAATGGTATAATCCGCCCACCTGGTTGTACTAGGCGGGGAGATAGCGGTGCCCTATACCTGAAATCCGCTTTATGCAGGGCTGAGTTCCCCCTGAAGGCTAACGCCCCGAAATGTCGTCCGTTCTGGCCGGCCGCCGTGCAACCGACGGCCGGGAACCTCGTCAGGTCCGGAAGGAAGCAGCGATAACCGGTGCGGTCGGTGTCATGGATCGATCCCGGTCATGTTACGGTCGTTGTCTCGGCGCATGTCGACAGGGGGTGTACAACCAGGTTCTTTTATTTTTTCCCTCCCTTTCTTGACAATACCTTATTTAACCTTATCTTTTTTGTTAATCAAAACGTTCTGAAACTGCTTGGAAAAATTCGTTTTGCGGGCTGGCTGGCCCGGCGAAACGGTAAACGGATACAGGTGACTGTGGTGAAAAAGGACAAAACCGGAAAAGATCATGCGGAGGAGACCAGCCAGACGGATGGCAAACTTCCGGTAGAAGAAGGTGGACAGGCTGAAAAAAGGGACCGGGTTGGTGTCCGGATCGAAGTAAAAACGGACAAACCGGGGGAAAAAGCGGAGGAAAGCGCCCCGGAGAAAGAAATGGATCCGATCGCTCAACTGCAGGAAGCGCTGGAAACCGTAAAAAAGGAAAAAGAGGAGCTCAACGACCGTTTCTTAAGATCGGCGGCTGAGTTTGATAATTACAAAAAGCGTTTGGACAGGCAATGGGCTGATTTTAAAAAATACGCCAACGAATCCCTTGTCCGGGAACTGCTGGGCGTGGTGGACAATCTGGAACGGGCCATTGTCGCTTCGGCTGAAAACGCCGCCATCAACGCCTGTATCATCGATGGCGTGAAAATGACCCTGGACGAAATTTTAAAAGTGCTCGACCGGTTCGGCGTAAAGCCGATCAAAGCCGCTGGTGAAAAGTTCGATCCCAACTTTCATCAGGCGGTTTCAACGCGGAAAGCGGACGATGTGGAAGGCAATGTCGTCCTGGAGGAATATCAGAAAGGCTATTTGATCCATGACCGGCTGCTGCGGCCGGCCATGGTGGTTGTTTCCGCCTCGGAATAAGGAAACCGGGTCGGTCGACTGAAGAAACAGACAATGAGAACATCTTAATATACAGGCTCGGAAGGAGAAACCAATGGCTAAAACAATCGGAATCGATCTTGGCACCACCAACTCTTGCGTGGCGCTGATGGAAGGCGGGGACGTTAAAGTCATCACCAACCCCGAAGGGGGACGGACCACACCTTCCGTTGTGGCAATTAACGACGACGGCGAAAGACTGGTCGGGCAGGTCGCCAAACGGCAGGCCATCACCAACCCGGAGCATACCGTCTTCGGCGTCAAACGGCTGATCGGGAGAAAATACGATTCAGCCGAGGTGCAGTACGATATCAAGATGCTGCCCTATAAAATCGAAAAAGCAGGCAACGGCGACGTGCGCATCAATATACAGGGCAAGCAGCACAGCCCGGCGGAAATATCCTCCTTTATTCTGGCGGATATCAAGCACACGGCCGAAGAATACCTGGGAGAAAAAGTAACCGATGCCGTCATCACGGTGCCGGCATATTTTAACGACAGCCAGCGTCAGGCCACCAAGGACGCCGGAAAGATAGCGGGCTTAAACGTCCTGCGCATCATCAACGAGCCCACGGCCGCGGCCCTGGCCTACGGCCTGGACAAGAAGAAAGACGAGAAGATCGCCGTCTTCGACCTGGGCGGCGGCACCTTTGATATTTCCATCCTGGAACTGGGCGATGGGGTATTTGAGGTCAAGTCCACCAACGGTGACACCCACCTGGGCGGCGAGGATTTCGACCTGCGGGTGGTGGATTACCTGGCCAACGAGTTCAAGAAAGATCAGGGCATCGACCTGCGCAAGGACAAGATGGCCCTGCAGCGGCTCAAGGAAGCGTCCGAGAAAGCCAAAATGGAGTTATCCACGGCCCTGCAGACGGACATCAACCTGCCCTTTATCACCGCTGATGCCAGCGGGCCCAAGCATCTCAATATCAAACTGACCCGGGCCAAGCTGGAAGAGCTGGTGGCCGATCTGCTGGACAAGATGACCGGCCCCTGCCAGACGGCCCTGAAGGACTCGGGTTTCTCCACCGGCCAGATCGACGAGGTCATCCTGGTCGGCGGAATGTCCCGCATGCCGGCGGTCCAGGAGCGGGTCAAGAAAATCTTCGGCAAGGAGCCCAACAAAAGCGTCAACCCGGACGAAGTGGTGGCCATGGGCGCGGCCATTCAGGCCGGCGTACTGCAGGGGGATGTCAATGATGTTCTGCTGCTGGATGTGACTCCGCTTTCCCTGGGAATTGAAACCCTGGGCGGCGTCATGACCCGGTTGATCGAGAAGAACACCACCATACCGACCAAGAAGAGCCAGGTGTTCTCCACGGCCGCGGACAACCAGCCGGCGGTGTCCATCCACGTGCTCCAGGGCGAACGGCAGATGGCCGAAGGCAACAAGACCCTGGGCCGATTCGAACTGACCGACATTCCGCCGGCCCCGAGGGGCGTGCCCCAGATCGAAGTCACTTTCGATATCGACGCCAACGGTATCGTCAACGTGTCCGCCAAGGACCTGGGCACCGGCAAACAGCAGTCCATTAAGATCACCGCCTCCAGCGGCCTCTCCAAGGAGGAGATCGACCGGCTGGTGAAGGACGCCGAGGCCCATGCCGAAGACGACAAAAGGAAAAAGGAGCTGGTGGAGGCTCAGAATACCGCCGACGCCATGATCTACCAGACGGAAAAATCCCTGAAGGATTTCGGCGCGGACAAGCTTGACGCCGGCACCAAGGCCGATATCGAGAGCAAGGTCGAAGCCCTGAAGAAGATCAAGGACGGCAACGACCTGGAAGGCATCAAGCGGGCCACCGAGGAACTGTCCCAGGCTTCCCACAAACTGGCCGAGGCCATGTACAAGCAGGCTTCCCAGGAAGGCGCCCAGCAGAACGCGGGCGGACCGGGACCGGACAGCGGAGCCGGTGGCGGTCAGCAGCAGGCCGGTCGCAAGGACGATGATGACGTGATCGACGCGGACTACGAGTCGGCCGACAAATAATATCAACACTACCCTGAAAAAAGAGAAAGTCCGCGGGGGATCATCCTCCCGCGGACTTTTTTATTAATCAAACCGGCTGTCGGCCATAATTCTTCGGACCGCCGATTGTCCGGTAGTCCGGCAACAACATCGCTCTAAAGCGGTTATTTCTTAAAAACGGAAAACAGCTTACCGAGGACGTTCTCGCCCAGATCGGTAACGGCCGCCAGCTCGCCCTTGTCAAGCCAGATGCCTTCGCAATCCGAGCAGCGGTCGATTTTAATGCCGCGATAATCGATTTCCACCAGCTGCATGCCGCATTTCGGGCACTGCATATGGTGTAGCTTCTTTAAGCGTTCTTTCTCGGCGGCTGCCATTTTGTGCTGTTTTTCCTGTTCCACCTTTTTCAGGCGTTCGAATTCGCGAAGCGCGAAATATTCTTCTTCTTTTTCTGTCGGTTGCACGGGCATCTTGCTTCTCCTTTTGTTGGTCAGATAAATTAAAAAATTATGTTTATGACAATATATTTACTGATGACGTCCCAGTGTGTCAATAAAAAACGGGGGCTTGCTTATATAGACCGGCCGGGCGGGAGTCATTCTGCCGTTTCCGCGCCGGACGCTTTTTAAAACCTAAAGGCAGGCACATTGCCTCACTCGCCGGCAGATATAAAATATATTGACTTTACGGAAGAAAAACAGAAAATTATTAAACGTAAAGATTTGAATGGAATCTTTGCGATGGCTGGAGGAGCCGACCGTGAACAATTTTTTCAAGTGCTTGAGTTGCGTTCTGCTGATTTTCCTTCTTGCCGGGGACATCGTCATCCGTGCCGACGATGCGATCCCGTCACCGGGCACCGAAACGCCGTCGCTGAACACTACCACGGCCGGCGCCATTACCGTGGCGCTCAACATCGCCCCCCGGCAGGACAAAGGCAAACTCTATTTTGACGTGGAGACCAACCTGCCGGACGGCATGCGCTTCATGGCCTCTATCCGGGATGAGTACGGTTTTGTCTGCAAAGCCGGCAGCACCATGGAACGGATCGACGTCGATGTTGAAAACGGAAAAATGGAAGTGGGCCCGTTCCCCTTTCACGGCAAGGTCTTTCCCGCCGGAGAGTATAAATTTTACATCAACAGCTATCCGGCGGAAAATCAGCCGGAAAAAGTGGCAGCCGTCATCGGGGGCAACGGTGCCCGGTTAACCGGCCCGGTAGTGGCCGATGGGATCGTGGCGTTCGGGAAAGAGTTCATGATCTCCGGCCAGTAATCATCATCCTTATCCCACCTTGAAGCTCTCCTCAACCCCGGCATACTTCTTCCGCAGTTTTGGCTTTTCAATCTTCCCGGTGGGATTGCGGGGAATGGTATCGAAAAAGAACTTTCGCGGCCGTTTGTACCGGGGCAGTTGCGAGCAGAACGCCGTCAACTCCTCGACGGTAATGGCCTGCCCCTCCTTGGGCTGAATGATGGCCGTAGCGATCTCACCCAGCCGCAGACTGGGCAGGCCGATCACGGCGGCGTCATGAATCTTCGGGTGGGTAAACAGAAAGCTTTCGATATCCACCGGGTACACATTTTCTCCACCGGTAATAATGACGTCTTTCTTCCGGTCAACCAGCCAGATAAACCCGTCTTCATCTTCCCGGGCCATGTCTCCGGTCAGGAGCCAGCCGCTTTTAAGCACCTGGTCCGTGGCTTCGGGATTGTTATAGTAGGCTTTCATGACGCCGGGACCGCGTACCATAAGCTCGCCGATGGTTCCCCTGGCCACGGGGTTCAGGGACTCGTCAACGATGCGGGTCTCCCAGTCGAAGCCGGCCCGGCCGATGGCGCCCACCTTGTGCATGTTCTCCACTCCCAGATGGACGCAGCCGGGGCCGGTGGTTTCCGTAAGACCGTAGTTGGTGTCGTACTGGTGATGGGGAAATATTTTCTTCCATTCCCGGATCAGGCTGGCGGGCACGGGCTGAGCCCCGATATGCATCAGGCGCCATTGATCCAGCCGGTAATCGGACAGAAGAATGTCCTTGTTTTCAATGGCGAACAGGATATCCAGCGCCCAGGGAACCAGCAGCCAGACCACCGTGATCTTTTCCTCGGATATGGCTTCGATGACCCATCGGGGCTCCACCCCCTTCATGATGACGGCCCTGGCACCGACGATAAAATTGCCGAACCAGTGCATCTTGGCACCGGTGTGATAGAGGGGAGGGATGCACAGGAAATTGTCCTCATGGGTCTGGCCGTGATGGTGGTTCTCAACATAGCAGGAGAATTCCAGGTTGCGGTGGGTCAGAAGCGTGGCCTTGGGATCACCGGTGGTCCCGGAAGTAAAATACAGGGCGGCGTCATCTTCGGCGGCAAGCACCACCTCCGGCGCGACGGGCGGAAACTCCCGCAAGAGATCGGCATAGGAGCGACAATAGCCAGGGCGGATCGATTCGTCGCCGGTAAAAATATAAGTCTCCACGCTCCGGTCAAGGGCGTCCTTGACGGCATTGACCCGGTCGATGAACTCCTCGCCGAAAATCATCACCCGGGCCCCGGCGGTTTTCACGCACTTTTCAATGGTCTCGGCCATAAACCGGAAGTTGAGGGGCACGGCCAGGGCGCCGGTGCGCAGAATCCCGAAATAGATGGGCAGCCAGTCCAGGCAGTTGGTCATCAGCTGTACCACCCGGTCGCCCTTTTTGACACCGGCGGCTATCAGCGCCTGAGCGACGCGGTTGCTGCGGGCGTCAAACTCCTCCCAGTTGATTTCCGTACGCCGGCCCTCAGCCGGGCTGCGCTCGATCAGGGCCACCTCCGCGCCATACACGCGCGCGTTCCTGGCCAGAATTTCCGTAATCAGCATAATTCCTTACTCGTTCAGATGTTTGGCCAGATGCCCGGCTTCCGGGAAAATCAGGTTGCGGCAGATGAGCTTGCAGGCGTTAAGACTGCCGGGGATGCAGCAGACCACGGCCTTGCCGACGATGCCGGCCGTGGCCCGGGAGAGGATGGCGGCAGAATCGATCTCTTCGAAACTGAGCTGCGCCACCACCGGCCCGAAGGCGGTCAGCTCCTTGCGGAACAGGGGCCGCACCGCTTCGATGGTGACATCTTTTCCCGCCAGACCGGTGCCGCCGGTCATGATGACCAGTTGCGGTCCATGCTGGTTGATGGTTTCGCAAAGCGCGGCCCGGATGGCCCGGACGTCGTCAATGATCACCCGGTGACAGACCACCGTGTGATGCTCCTTTTCCGCCTCCTTCCGGATCCACTGCCCGCCGTCGTCATTTTCCAGTGTTCGCGTGCTGGAAATGGAAAGAACGCCGACCTTCAGCCGGGACGGCGCGTGCTGTTTGTGTTCCTTGCTGCCCATGCGTCCGCCTTATCCTCTGACCACCACCAGGTCGCTCTCGTCGCATTCGGCCAGCATCACGTTGACCGTCTGCACCCGGCTGGTTTCTATGGATTTACCCACGTAATCGGCCCGGATGGGCAACTCTCTCAAGCCCCGGTCGACCAGCACCGCCAGCTCCACCCGGGACGGCCGGCCGAAATCGGTCAGGGCGTCCAGGGCGGCCCGGGTCGTGCGCCCGGTAAACAGAACGTCATCCACCAGGACCACGCGCCGGTCATCGACCGAGAAAGCGATGTCCGTGGACTGCACCACCGGCTGATAACTGATCCGGGTCCAGTCATCCCGGTAAAGCGTAATATCAACGGTACCGGTCCGCACGTTTTCACCCGTCATCCCGGCGATCACGGCGCCGATCCGCCGGGCCAGGAACACCCCCCGGGTATGGATACCGATGAGGGCCAGATCCTTGACCGTGCCCTCCCCTCTGTCAACGATCTCCCGGGCGATTCTTTCCAGTGCCTTCCTGATTTCGTCGGCATTCAACAAAACGGTTGTATCACCTGCCTGCATGGTGGCCTCCAGTCGCTCAAAAAATTTCAGGATCCCGGCTTTTCCCCCGGATATGGGCACAAACCCGGTCAAGGAACGCTTCCATGGTCACGCCCTGCCGGACCTTGCCTTCCAGCGTTCTCACCGACAGGGTACCGGATTCTTTTTCACGGTCGCCCAGGGTGATGACCAGGGGAATCTTGTTGAGCTGGGCTTCCCGCACCTTCTTGTTCAGGCTCTCGGTGCGGCTGTCGACTTCCGTCCGGATGCCTGAATTTTCGAGTCTTTCCCGGATCTCTCCGGCAAAAGAGATCAGGGCGTCGTTCATCGGCAGCAGCACCGCCTGAACCGGGGCCAGCCATAACGGAAATTTGCCGGCGAAATGTTCGATCAGAATGCCGAAAAACCGTTCGATGGAACCGTAGACGACGCGGTGGATCATCACCGGCCGCTGCTTGCTGTTGTTATGATCGATATAGCTCAAGTCAAACCGCTCCGGCAGGGACATATCCAGCTGAATGGTGCCGCACTGCCAGGTCCGGCCGATGGCGTCCTTGATATGGATGTCGATCTTGGGGCCGTAAAAGGCGCCGTCTCCCTCGTTGACCTGGTATCCTTTTCCGTACGTTTCCAGCGCACCCTTCAATCCCCGGGTGGCCTTTTCCCACTGTTCGTCGGTGCCGATGGATTTTTTCGGCCGGGTGGACAGCTCCAGGTGAAAGCCCAGACCGAAGGTGCCGTAAATCCGCTCCACCAGCCGGAGCACCCCCAGGATCTCCGGTTCGATCTGATCGGGCATCATGAATATATGGGCGTCGTCCTGGTGAAAGGCCCGGACCCGGAACAGGCCGGACAGCACCCCGCTCAACTCGTGGCGGTGCACCAGCCCGATTTCCGCGGCCCGCAGAGGAAGCTCCCGGTAGGAATAAATTTTTTCATTATAGAGCAGCATGCCGCCGGGACAGTTCATGGGTTTGATGGCATACTGGCTGCCCTCAATTTCCGAGATATACATGTTCTCCCGGTAGTTTTCCCAGTGGCCGCTTCGCTCCCAGAGCTTCCGGTCCAGCATGACCGGCGTCTTGACTTCCACGTATCCGGCCGCCTTGTGCTCCTGCCGCCAGTAATCCAGCAGGATATTCCACATGACCATGCCCCGGGGATGGAAAAAGGGCATGCCGGCCGCTTCCTGATGAAAGCTGAACAGATCGAGCTGGGCGCCGATTTTACGATGGTCCCGTTTTTTCGCCTCTTCGATCAGCTCCAGGTAGGCGTTCAATTCCTTCTTCGTGAAAAACGCGGTGCCGTAAAGCCGCTGAAGCTGTTCCCGCTGCTGATCCGCCCGCCAGTAAGCACCGGACACCTTCATCAGCTTGATGGCGCCGATAAACCCGGTATGGGGCACGTGCGGTCCCCGGCACAGGTCGGAAAAATCACCGTTGGTGTAAATGGAAATGGTTTCGCCCTCAAGGCCCTCGATGATTTCCGTCTTGTATTTCTGGCCCTGGTAAAGGCGAAGGGCCTCTTCCCGGGATACTTCCCGGCGGACAAAGGGCGTTTTGTTTTTGATGATGGCCTGGATTTCCGCCTCGATTTTGGGAAACACCTCCTCGGAAACCGGCTCCATGTCGATATCGTAATAGAAGCCGTCGGCCACCACCGGCCCGATGGTCAATTCCGCTTTTTCAAACAGGTGCTGAACGGCCTCGGCCATGATGTGGGCGGCACTGTGCCGCATGATCTCCAGGGCCTCCTTGTCCCGGGTGGTGATCAACCGGACCGCGGCGTCCCTGTCCACCCGGGAAGACAGGTCGCACAGGACGCCATCGAGCTCCATGGCCACGCTGCTGCGCCAGAGCCCATCGGAAATCGACCGGGCGATATCATCGCCGGTCGGCGGGGAATCAAATTGTCGGACACTTTTATCAGGAAGTGTAATGGTAATCATTTGAATCAGCTCCAGAAAAACCGCGCTTATGAATTCATTGACATTCCGCCATGAGGTGAATAACATATTGAAAAAATGACAATCCGGTCAAGGAAAAAAAACAGGACGGCACTTTTTGCCGCCTGGCGACCCTGTTGAAACGATCTTATGGAATAGAAAAGAACGGCTGTTGAATCTCCCGACCGAACCCGGCCCGCCATACCGACTGGTTACTTCCAGCCAGGAACTGGCCCAGATCGTGCCCTCCCTCATGAAAGAAAAAGTCATCGCGGTGGATGTGGAGGCCGATTCCATGTTTCATTTTACCGAAAAGGTCTGTCTGCTCCAGATCGCCACCGTCAGCCAGTGCCTGATCATCGACCCCCTGGCCGCCGTCGACCTTTTTCTTCTGAAACCCTTGTTCCTGGCACCGGAAATCACCAAGATTTTTCATGGCGCCAGTTACGATGTCCGCTGCCTGGGCATGTGCTGTGACATTACCATCAACAACCTGTTTGATACGGAAATCGCCTGCCGCTTTCTGGGAATCGGAGAAAGCGGCCTGAACGCGGTGGTGCAGCAGACTTTTCAGGTCGCCCTGGACAAGAAATACCAGAAAAAAGACTGGTCCCGGAGGCCCCTTCCCGCCGAGATGCTGGAATACGCGGCCCGGGATGTACATTACCTGATCCCCCTGCGGGCCATCCTGGCAGAACGCCTGGCGCAGATGCGCCGGGCATCCTGGGTGGAAGAGGAGTGCCGCATGATCAGCATCGTTCGCTGCCTGCCGGAAAATGGCCAGCCGCTGTTTCTCAAGGTCAAGGGTGCCGGACGACTTGACCGGCACGGCCTGGCGATCCTGGAAAATCTCCTGCAAAAACGGATGGACATCGCCAGAAAAAAGGACCTGCCGCCTTTCAAAATAATCGGCAACACCGCCCTGATCCGGCTGGCCGAAGAGAAGCCGGCCAGCCGCAACGCGCTGAAACAATCGCGCATCCTGTCGGACAAACAGGTGTCCATGTATGCGGAGCCGATATGTCTGGCCATCCGGGAAGCGCTGGAGAAAAAAGAGGATGACCTTCCGGTTTACCCGCGGGAAAAGCATAAGCCCCTCTCCCGCAAGGCGACCCTCCGGGTTGACGCCCTGAAGCAGTGGCGCGAGGCCACCGCCGCCAGGCTCGCCATGGATCCCGGGCTGATCCTTCCCAACGCCCTGGCCATCGGCATCGCCCGGGAAAACCCCCGAAGCCTGGAACAACTGGACAGGGTCGGGGAAATGAAGGAGTGGCGAAAGAAGGAGTTCGGGGAGGAGATCGTACGGGTCCTCAGCGAAATTAAATGACGGGGGAATGAGGTTCGAGGTTCAGGGTACAAGGTTCAAGGTACAGGAGGCAGGGTACAGGGTGCAGGTTTTAAGGGGGCAAGGGAGAGGAAATCGTCGATGGAAGAGGCCGTTTTTTTCAAGTGCGGCGATATACGGTTATCCGGCCTGATGCACCGGGGAAACAGGGACAGGGCGGCCGTGATCACCCACCCGCATCCCCTTTACGGCGGGGACATGCACAACTTCGTCGTGGAGACCGTCTCCCGGGCCTGCTGGTCGGCGGGGTACTCCACCCTGCGTTTTAACTTCCGGGGCACGGGCCAAAGCCAGGGGGAATACAGCGGCGGGGTAGAGGAGCAGGACGACGTGGCCGCGGCTGTTTCATACCTTACGGAAACAGGCTGTAGTCAAATCGACCTGGCTGGTTATTCGTTCGGCGCCTGGGTATGCGCCCTGGGCGCTCATAAATACGGAAAAATCAATCGAATGGTCCTGGTCTCCCCACCGGTCGCCTTTGTGGATTTTAAAGGCATCGCCTCACTACCGTCCCTGGCGGCGGTCGTCACCGGCAGCGATGACGAGTTCGCGCCCCCGGACATCATCCGCGCCATGATACCCGCCTGGAATCCCGGTGCCCGGTTTCATGTCATCGACGGAGCGGATCATTTTTACTTTGGATATGACCGGGAACTGGAGAAGATAATCAAAGAGGCGCTTAGATAACATCCGGACTCTCCCGGCAGGGACTCAAGCTTCTTGCCGAAAGGGGTTGAGGGATCGAGGGGTCGAAAGGATGAACGCCAGAAGGTTCTCCAATGTCATCGGTTTTGATGATGCGCCCTTTGACCGCCGCCAAACCGGTCCGGTACCTGTTGTCGGTGCGGTGTTTGCCGGTTTGAGACTGGACGGCGTTCTGACCGGGACCATAGAGAAAGACGGCACCGACGCCGCCGAATCCCTGGCCGGGCTCATCCTGAATTCGAAATTCGCGGGCCATATCCGACTGGTCATGCTCCAGGGAATTTCCCTGGGCGGTTTCAACGTGGTGGATGCGCCGTTCCTGCGGGATATAACCGGCCTGCCGGTACTGGTAATCGCCCGGACCAGGCCCGACATGGCCGCGATCCACGATGCTTTACTGAAAGACATCCCCGGCGGCCGGCAAAAATGGTCGATTATCGAGGGGCTGGGAGAAATGGAGCCGGTCAACGGCGTTTACATGCAGCGCGTCGGCCTCAACCGGGAGGAAGCCGATGCCGTCATTCGCCGTTTCAGCGTCAACAGCAACATTCCCGAACCGATCCGTGTTGCCCACCTGATCGCCGGCGCCCTGGCGACCGGCCAGAGCCGGGGTGCTCCCTGATCCGGAGGCCACCGGCATAAAAACGGGAGATCGTTGCATCCCACCGTTTTTTTTTATAATATCAGGACCTGATTATTTTAACCGGAGACATTGATGAACAAAGCCCGGCAGGAACATGACATCTGCACCTGGTGGCACGCTTATTTCTTCGATAACCCCCTGCGCCGACTGCTGCACGCTCCACGCCGGCTGTTCGCCGATTATCTTTTCACCGGCATGACCGCGATGGATATCGGCTGCGGCATGGGCTATTTTTCCATTGCCATGGCGAAAATCGTTGGCGCTGAGGGCAAGGTTCTGGCCGTGGATGTGCAGCCGCAGATGCTCAAAATTCTGCGAAGGCGGGCGGCCCGTGCCGGGGCGGGGCATATCATCCTTACCCATCTTTGCGACGGAAGCGGGATCGGACTGGATAAGACAGTTGATTTCGCGCTCCTTTTCTGGGCCATGCACGAGATTCCCGATAACGCGGGCCTGGCCAGGGAAATCACGGCCATGCTCAAACCGGGAGGCATCTGTTTTGTGGCCGAACCGGCCTTTCATGTTCAGGCCGGCACCTTTGCGGCCCAGGTAAGTGCGTTCGCGCAAACCGGCCTGAGAGAAATCGCCCGCCCGAAAGTCGCCCTGAGCCGGGCGGCGGTGTTTAAAAAAGAGGGGCCAAGGGGGTAGACGCCTCCGGGACAAGCTTCTGGCCCCTATATACCGACTGAATTGAAAAAGAATAACCAGAACATAATATAAGGAGGAAGAATGGACCTGGACAAAAAATTTATCGGCCGGAAATACGGTCCGGTCACCTATGAAATAGGCCGGGAGAAAATCGCCGAATACGCCATGGCGATCAAAAATCCGGACCCCCATTATGTGGACGAGGCGTTCGCGCGGAAAACCCCTTACGGGGATATCATCGCGCCCCCGACCTTCGCGGTCGTCTATGCCGGCAAGCTGATCGTTCCGTTTTTCTTTGACAGCGAACTGAACCTGAACCTGGCCATGCTGGTGCACGGCGAACAGGAGTTTGAATTTCATGAAATCGTCCGGCCCCGGGACGTGATCACCACCATGGGCGAAATCACCGGCATCGTCAACAAGGAGAAACTCGACGTGGTGACCATCTGCGGGGAGAGCCGCAATCAGGACAACGTTCTGGTCTGCACGGCCAAGTTTACGTTTGTCATCAGAAAATGATGAGCAAAGGGATCCAGAGGCCAAATAAAAAGAAATATGATTCCATTTATTCCCTTGAGCCCTTGGCCCCTCGAACCCTCGAACCCTTTATGCTTATAATCAGGAGAGGACATTATGAATACAAATGAAATTCATAAGGGCGATACCTTTACGGCCAGTGAAATAGTTGACAAATACCGGGCCATATACTATGCCGGGGCTTCCGGTGACTTTAATCCCATTCACATTGACCCGGAATTCGGACAGATGGTGGGCCTGGGCGGCGTCATCCTTCACGGGTTGTGTACCCTGGGCTTTGTCACCAAGGCGGTAACGGACTGGGCCGGCGACCCGGGCAAGCTTAAACGCCTCAAATGCCGGTTTGCCTCCCCGGTTCACCTGGGCGATACGGTCACCACCCGGGCCGAGGTTGTGGATGTCACCGGCGACCGGGCCAGGATCAAACTCAGCGTCACCACCCAGGAAAACACCGAGGTGCTGACCATGACGGAAGCGGAAGTCGCACTGTAAACCAACAATCGCGGCTTGGTTATTAGTTTGTTAAACGACAAATGGAGATCAAACCATGTTTACCAGCGGCAAAGCCATAAGAATGGAACGCCTCATGAACCGGAACACCGGTAAAACCGTCATTGTTCCCATGGATCACGGCGTCACCGTCGGCCCCATTACAGGACTCGTCAACATGTCCGAAGCGGTCAATGCCGTGGCCGAAGGCGGCGCCAACGCCGTGATCGGCCATCTGGGTCTGCCCAAATTCGGTCACCGGAGCTACGGCCGGGACGTGGGACTGATCCTGCACCTGTCCGCGGCCAGCAACCTTTCCCCCCGGCCCAACCGGAAAGTCCTGGTCAATACCGTGGAAAACGCACTGCGCGTGGGCGCCGACGGTGTTTCCATCCATATCAACGTGGGCGACGAATACGAAGCGGAAATGCTCAAGGACTTCGGCAAGGTAGTAGTGGACTGCATCCACTGGGGCATGCCCCTGATCGCCATGATGTATCCCCGGGGACCTAAAATCGACGACGAGAAAAACGTGGAACACGTCAAGCTGGCGGCCCGTATCGGAGCCGAGCTGGGTGCGGACTTCGTCAAGACCAACTACACCGGCGATCCGGAATCCTTTGCCAAGGTGGTGGAGGGATGCCCCGCGCCCGTTCTGATCGCCGGCGGCACCAAGGCCGGCGACCAGGAAATGTTCAACATCATCGAAGGCGCCATGAAAGCCGGAGCCAAGGGGCTGTCCATCGGCCGCAACGCTTTTCAGCACAAGAACCCGACCCTGTTTGTCAAGGCGGCCTGCGCCATCGTCCACGACGGCAAGAGCGCCGCGGAAGCCATGGAGATCCTGCAAAGCGGCCAGAGCTGATCCGGGCTAAAACTCATACGCCAGCTGGGCGGTAAGGTTCTGGCCGATGTCTCTGGTATCGTATTCCTGATGCATATACTCCAGGCCCACAAAGGTCTGCTCAAACGGGTACCAGAAGATAATGGCGCCAAAACCCGTTTCCGGGAGGAAATCACCACAATCGTCCGTTCCTTCATACTTTAATCCGGCTCCGATTCGTGAACCGGTCACATAAGCGGCTTCAAAATTCCAGGCCGACGGCTTTGCCTTGCCGTCAACGAAAGCCAGTTCTCCCGGTTCAAATTCGTCCAGGGCGCCGACATACCCTGCCTTGAAAAACGCCCTGTCTTCAAAGCCGATGGTCACATAACCGGCCATGCCGCCGACATCATCTTTAAGCCCGCCGGTCCCCTCCTCACCATCCCGACCGGCAATCTCCCCGGACAAGCCGTCCGTATCGGCAATGCTGGAAATATAGGAAATGCCGGCGGTCAGGCTGACGGGCCCGGCCCAGTCATCGGGAAGGGTGAACGACGCACCGGCGAAAGCATTCTCCACGTGATCGTCTTCATCTGTTTGATTGATATCACCGTTAAACGCTCCGGCGTTGATATCAAAAAGCGCGCCGTGGTACCCGCACATGACGGCACTTTCATTAGCCTCTCCCAGTTCAAGGGTAAACGGATCGCTGATGAAATGCGTCTCGTAGTTTCCAAAAGGCAGATAATATTTTCCGGCGGTCACATACACCGGTCGTTGCTCCCCGCCGCTGATGGTAACAAATCCTTCGTCCAGATCCACCGGTTCGGTATCATCCTGCTCCCATAAAAAAAGGACATGCCCGCTGACATGTTCGTTTAATGTGGCATCCACCCCCAGCTGCATGGTGGCCAATGTGACATCACTGGATTTATCCGTCGGTTCTCCGGCGGCCTCCGGGTTTAATTTTTCATAACCGGCTTCTGCTTCCAGCAGTCCGCTGAAACTGAACACCTCCATCCAGCGGGAAGACGCCTGTTTGTCTGCCGCGGTTTTTTCCAGCGCTTCAATACGGGCGGACAGGGCCTCGATCCGGTCTTCCGCGTCTTTTTCATGCATGGCCCGCGCCGGCAGGACGCCAATCATTCCGACCATCAGGAAACACCAGACACATACAGACAATTTTTTCATGATTGCCTCCCTCTTAAAAACAAAAAACCACGAGAGTAGCCCGTGTCTTCGTGACACGATTTACCTTCGTGGTTTGATTTTTTAATTAAACTATAAAAGCTTTATTTTAACCAGGCTTCTGCCTGAATTCTTACCAAGCAATAAGCCGCCTGAGTCCCCCTGTCAATAAAAAAACAAAGGATCGTCATCTCCTTATTCATTCCTCCAGTTCGGCGGCCTCGCGGTCCAGGGCCTTTTCCTTTTCGGACAGCTTCCGGCCGCAGTCATCCATGTCCTTGTAAAGGCGTTCGATCTCGGACTGGAGGTCGTTGTATTCCCGGGAGAGGCGGGCGATGCGCTTGCCGTCGCCGGCTTCAGAGGCCTGGACCATGTCCATGTTCAGGCGCTCGCAGGACTCCTCCCGCTTGATGATGGCCGCCTCCAGCTCGGACAGGCGTTTTTTCAACGGCGTCAGTTCCCGGGACCGGCGGGCGATGATGTCGGCCCGGCGCTTGCGCAGGGCTTTCTTGTTGACCCCGCCTCCGCCCGGACCGGGGGCCTGGGAAGAAGACGGTTTCCGGGTGACGTCGCCCTCGTCTTCCCAGCCCACCCGCTCCAGGAAATCGGCGTAACCGCCTTCGAACAGGCTGACCCCGTCGCTCTGGAACACCAGCAGCCGGTTGGCCAGGGCGTGCAGGAACATCTCGTTGTGAGTGACCAGGATGACGGTGCCCTCAAACTGGGAGATCGCGTCCAGAAACGCCTCGCAGGCATCCATGTCCAGATGGTTGGTCGGCTCGTCGAGCATGAGCAGGTTGGACGGGGTGGCGATGATCTTGCCCAGCAGCACCCGGCTCTTTTCGCCGCCGGACAGAACGCCGATCTTCTTTAACGCGTTGTCCTTTTCGAACATCATGGTGCCGCAGATATCCCGGGCCCGCTGGCGCTGGCACCCGGCGTTCATGACCTCCTCCTCGACCGTCAGGGCGTCGTTTAAATGAATGGTGTTGGTCTGGGCGTAATAAGCGATCCGCACGCCCGGATGAAGAGAGCGCTGACCCCTGTCGGGCGCAAGGTCCCCGGCCAGGATCCGCAGCAGGGTGGTCTTGCCGCTGCCGTTCTTGCCGATGACGCCGATCCGGTCCCCGGCGTTGACGGCCAGGTTCAAATTCCTGATCAGGGGCCGGTCCGGCTCATATCCGAAGGTGATCGATTCCACCTGGAGCGGGTGTTTGGCGGTCAGGGGCGCATAGGAAAAGGAAAAATCCAGGGTCCGGGCCTCGGCCAGCCGTTCGCCCGGGGTCTGCTTTTCCAGGGCCTTGATGCGGGACTGGACCAGGCCGGCCAGCCGGGCCTTGGCCCGGAAGCGCTGAATAAACAGCTCGGTCTCCTTCCGTTTTTTCTCCTCGTTGACGCGGGTCTTTTCGTAGACCTCTTCCTCACTCTGGATCTGGCCGTAATATTTTTCCGTGTTGCCGGGAATCTTGCGGATCTTTTTGCGATGGATGCCGAGGGTATGGGTGATGACCTGATCCATGAAGGAGCGGTCATGGGTGATGAGCAGCAGCTCCCGGGGCCATTGCTTTAAATACGCCGCCAGCCAGCGGATGGAGACCACGTCCAGGTAGTTGGTCGGTTCGTCCAGGAGCAGCAGATTGGGCTCGGCCAGAATGGCCTTGGCCAGGTTCAGCCGGACCTGGAATCCCCCGGAAAATTCGGCCGGCGCGCGATCCATGTCGTTCTTGGAAAACCCCAGACCGGCCAGGACCTTTTCCACCCGCCAGGTGTCATGGCGGTGATACTCGGGCAGGCCCAGGCAGCCTTCGTCCAGCACCCGCTCCCGGGTAAATTTCAGATGCTGGGACACGTAACCGACCCGGTATCCCCTGGGAATGGAAATCGTGCCCTGGTCATAGGTCTCCTCGCCGATGATCATGCGCAGCAGGGTGGTCTTGCCGTGGCCGTTGCGGCCGACCAGGCCGATCCGCTCGCCTGAATTGATGTCGAAACTGATGTCATCCAGCAGGCAGTCCGAGCCGAATGATTTTGTCAGGTTAATGGCTTTAATCATGTCTTATTTTAAAACACCTCTTCCACTTATTCGCCGCCGTTCAGTCCTTTTCACCATCGGCGGGTTCGCCGCCGGCGGCCGCTTCCACCAACCCGCGGAAGGCAGCGCCGGCCGGGGATTCCGTGCGGCCTTTCCGCCGGATGGAATAGAACTGCCGGGTCAGGGTCAGACCGCTGACGGCCAGGGACTTTAACATGCCGGCGGCCTCCGCCTCCCGGACCGCCAGCAGCGACACAATGGAAATGCCGATATGGTGCCGGACCCCCTGAATGACCGCCTCGGTGCTGCTCAGTTCCGCCACGATGTTCAGGCCCCGGCTGCTTAAGCCGGATTCGGCCAGTTTGGCCTCGATGGCCATCAGGGTTCCGGACCCCCGTTCCCGGATGATAAACGGCTCCCGGACCAGTTCATCCATATTAATCCGCCGGCGACCGGCCCATTGGTGGTCGCTGGCAATGATCACCCGCAGTTCATCGTCCATGATTTTCCGCTGGATCAGCCGTTTATCCGGGCTCCTGGCGCCGACGACCCCCAGTTCCAGGCTCCCCGAAAGGATGTCGCCGATAATCTGCGCGGTGTCTCCGGTTTTGAGGCAGACCCGGACATCCGGGTACTGCCGGATAAAACGGCCGATCACTTCCGGCAGCAGGTATCCGGCCGGTATGGTGCTGCCGCCGACGGCCAGCTCTCCCCGGACTACGCCCTGGGAGGCCGCCAGCGCCGCCTCGGCCTCATCGTGCATGGCCAGGAGCCGGCCGGCATACTGATACAGCACTTCTCCGGCCCGGGTGGGCGCCACCTTCTTCTCAAACCGGTCCAGGAGCCGGCAGCCATAATGGGTTTCCATGTCCTTGATATGGCTGCTGACCGTGGGCTGGGAAAGATGAATGGACCGGGCCGCTTTGGAAAAGCTGCCCTGCTCCACCACCGCCCGGAACACTTTCAATCGCCATAAATCCATGCTGAACCCTCGTCTATATTACGATATCCATTAACCATACCAGAATCCGATTAAATCGAAAATATCTTCTTCCCGGCCGTTTTCCCGGCGAGGCCGATTATCGCCCTGTCGTAATTGTAATAACCCGATGAAAAATTTGACAGTTTTGCCATAGAAATTCTGAATACGCCCCTTTCATATTATAGAAATTAACTATTTTACTTATCAAATTACTAAATATACAAGATATACAAGAACAATTTCCTGGATTCACGGGAAGAGCACTCCCGCTTCGCCCATGGTGGCGAATGCGCGACAACGAAAACATGTGTTGAAAGGGGATCAGTATATGAAAAATATTTTCGCGACAAGATCGGGAATCATCGGCGTCGGCGCCTTTATCGGCGTCATGGCCGCGCTGCTGCAGTTCTGGGGAAATCCCGGCAACATGGGCATATGCGTGGCCTGCTTCGTCAGGGATATCACCGGCGCTCTTGGCCTGCATCGGGCCAGCGTGGTGCAGTACGTGCGGCCGGAAATCATAGGGTTGGTGATCGGCTCCCTGGCGGCGGCCCTGGTTTTCAAGGAGTTTCGCCCCCGGGGCGGTTCCGCTCCCATTGTCCGGTTTGTGCTGGGCGCCTTTGCCATGATCGGCGCACTGGTCTTTCTGGGTTGTCCCTGGCGGGCCATGCTGCGTCTGGCCGGCGGTGACGGGAACGCCATATTCGGTTTGCTCGGCCTGGTGGCCGGCATATGGATCGGCACGCGCTTTTTAAAGGCCGGCTACAACCTTGGCCGCACCCGAGTGTATTCCACGACCGCCGGATGGGTTATGCCCGCTTTGGCCGCCGGGTTGTTCCTGCTGCTGCTGATTTTCCCCCGGACCGAAGGCCAGGAGCAGAGCGGTGTTCTTTTTTACAGCCTGAAAGGGCCCGGCGCCATGAACGCGCCGATTGCCGTTTCGTTGATCATCGGCCTGATTATCGGGTTTCTGGCCCAGCGCAGCCGTTTCTGCACCATGGGCGCTTTCCGTGATTTAATCCTGTTCAAACAGGTCCATCTATTTTCAGGCGTGGTGGCACTGATCGTTTTTGCTTTTACAACCAACCTCATCGTCAAGCAGTTTCATCCCGGATTCGCGGGTCAGCCAGTGGCTCATGTCCTGCATCTCTGGAACGCCCTGGGGATGGTGCTGGCCGGTCTGGCCTTTGCCCTGGCCGGCGGTTGCCCGGGACGGCAGCTGTTTCTGTCCGGGGAGGGGGATACGGACGCCGGAATTTTCGTGGTCGGCATGGTGGCCGGCGCGGCCTTTGCCCATAATTTCGGCTTGGCCAGTTCGCCAGCGGGGATCGGTCCCCATGGCATGGCCGCGGTGGTTATCGGCCTGATCGTCTGCGGGGCAATCGGTTTTACGATGAAACAGAAATGATGGGGCTGAAAAATCCCCATGGGTTATTTCACGGAACCATTTTCAGAACCACATAATCAAGAAAGGGAAAAACAAATGGAAACAGTAGATGCCCGGGGACTCTCCTGTCCGCAGCCGGTTTTAATGACTGTGGATGCCTTAAAAAAGACATCCGCCGACAGGATGCTGGTGCTGGTGGACACGGCGGCGTCCAAGGAAAATGTCAGCCGGGCCGTTTCGAGCAATGGCTGGACGGTGGCCGATATCACCCCTGAAGGCGAAACGTATCGCATCGAGATTCATAAGGGCTGAAACGTGGGCTGGCTCAATTTTTTGAAAAGAAAAGCCGCGCCGCCAAAGCCGGAAACCAAGGACCGCGGTTTTCTGGTCTTTGAAAACACCAGCGAAGTCATCAAGGCTGAAAACTGTCTTTTAAAGAGCGGCTGGAAAATCCGGGTCATGGGACCGCCGCCGGAAATCCGGACCGGGTGCGACCTGGTCATCGAATTTCCGCTCATTGAACAGCTTGAAATCTTGAGACTCCTCACATCGGAACATCTGGTGCCGCTCAAAGTGGTTCCGGTCTCCGGCCCCCTGCTGGAGCCGGTCAATATCTTTTTTACCCGGGACTACGGCGCTTTCCTGATGGTCCGGGCTGCCAACATGAAAATCACGATCGAAAAACAATCCATGAAAATCGTTAACATATCCGGCGGCGGCTGTCCGGATGTGCCGTATCTGGCCGCCGAGATGGTGGGCCGGCGGCTGGATGAGGCGCCCGCCCCCCGGACTATCGGCCATACCTTATGCGGTTATGCCCTGCAACTGGCTTATGAGGAGATCAGACGCCAATGTTCGCGGTAGTCGGAACGGTGCCCGCACAGGATTTCCCCCTGACCGGCGGCCCGGTCTCTTTTTCCGGGCAATCTTTGATGATCGACGGCCATTCCGTACCCGTCAATCGAGGAACTCCGGCCCTGTTGGCCTCGGCATTAAAAATTTGCGGCTTTTTCGGCGCGCCGCCGCCCTTTGCCTATCTGGCCGGCGATATCGGCACCGGCGCCGGCAGCCGAAAACTCTACGCGCACCTGGAAACGGATCTGCCGTCCCGTCGGTTTGACGGCCTGACCTTTCATTATATCCAGCCGGACGTGGACTGGCATAACCGCGTGATGTTGGCCATCGAAAAAATGGTCTCCCGGCCCATCCTCATCGCCGATGCCGGATTCATGTACGCCGCCAAGATGAGCGGATACGCGGATTTTTACGACGTGTTTACCCCGGATGCCGGGGAGCTGGCTTTTCTGGCCGATGAATCCGCGCCCCATCCGTTTTATACCCGGGGATTTATCTTCCATGAATCAAACCGCGTGCCGGAGCTAATCGCCAGGGCTTACCGGCACGGCAACGCCGCCCGCTATCTGCTGGTCAAGGGGGAAGCGGACGTGCTGGCCGACGCCGGCGGCATCCGGCAAACCATCGCCGAGCCCCTGGTGCCGGCCCTGGAGCCTATCGGCGGCACGGGAGATATCCTGACAGGTCTGCTGACGGCCCTGATCGGCATGGGCCACGACATACCGGCGGCCTGCTGTTATGCCGCCAGAATCAGCCGCATGGCCGGCGAGTTGGCCCAACCCGACCCCGGCACCCAGGTAATTGACATTATCGCGCGCATTCCGGAAAGCGCCGCCTTGATTTTTGCTTCTGAAAAACAATAACCACATTAAAAAGGAGAGTTACCGATGAAACTGCAAAAACTGTTGGTGCTGGTCGGAATCATGTTATTGCCGTCCCTGGCTTTTTCCGTGGAAGTCTATAAAAACGGCGATGTGTCTCTGGACGCGGGGTTTTGGGCCCAGGCCTGGTATCAGTATGTGGACGATTATGACCGGGACGGCGACGGTAAATGGGATGACAAGATCAATGACTTCATGATGCGGCGGGCTTATTTCAACCTTAACGGCACGGTGACGCCGAAAATCAGTTTTTTTCTCCACTACGCCGGAGACCGCATCGGCCAGGAAGGCCTGGATAACGCCGGCCAGGGACTCGGCAGCGGATTGGCCACGCGGGACGCCTGGGTTACCTATAAGCTGATCAAGGACGATGTGATGGTTCAAGTCGGCCGGATGTATGTGCCGTTTACCCGGGATTACGGCACCACTTCAACCAAAGCGTTGCTGACGACTGAACTGAACTGGGGACAGGGCGGACTGCGCAGCGGTATTTTCTATCCCAGCAAAGTGGGGCGGGATGACGGCGTCACCCTGTGGGGAAACGTGCTGGAAGACAAGCTCCAGTACCGGCTGATGGTCGGCGAAGGCGAGGAAAGCAGTTCAACCAATGCTGATGACAACCTCCGGTTTGCCGGCCGCCTGAGCCTGAATCTGTTTGATCCGGAAACCGCCTGGTTCAACTCCGGCACTTACCTGGGGAAAAAGAAGATTATGGCGGTCGGCGCCGGGTTTGATCATCAACGCGATCTGATGCTGGCCGGCACTGAAAAAAACTACGAGGCCTATACCGTTGATGCCCATCTGGACCTGCCCCTGGATTCCTGCGCCGTTACCTGCGAACTGGCCTATCTCTGGATCGAAAATATCGTCAACACCGTTACCTGGTCGGCCCTGACGACCGGTAGGGACGGGGACATGGTTGCCGCCAAAGCCGGCGTTCTGTTGAAAGAAAAAATTCAGCCGTTCGCGCATTATGAAGTCGTCATGCCGGAGCCTTCGGGCGCCGACGATACGGTGGTCTACGGGCTGGGTTGCAATTACTACCTGAAGGGTCCGGCCAATAAACTGACGCTGGAATGGTCCAAGGCGGATGATGATACCCACACAGTCGATATCATCACCTGCCAATTCGCTTTTGGGCTGTAGCAATCACATCCGGTTATGGTTTAGGTCATCTCTGGAAATAACTATCTCCAGAGATGACCTTTAACTTTTTGAAAATACAATATTTATCACTTCGCTCGCAAGAACATGCGACCGACCTGCCCGTTTAACCCGCCTCTTTTTTTTCAAAACCGAAAAAATTTCCTTGACATTTATTACATTGTGATACATTTTGCATACAACGTATCACGAAGAAGGAGGATCTCATGACCGAAGACAAGAAAAAAGAAAAGGTGCTTCACACCCGCATCAGCCATGACCTGGAAAAACAGATCCGGGAGGAAGCCGGTTCCCTGGGCGTTTCCGTATCCAACCTGGTACGCAACATTCTCGGCAACACCTTTGACCTGGTCGAGAACATCGTTACGGACAGCGCCGCCATCACCCGCTCCGCCCGCCGCCGGTCCGGGCTGGCATCCGCCGGAAAACATGCCAGCGCCCCTGAACCCGCCGACACGACTTACCGGGTGATAGGATGGCAGGAAGCCGTCCTGAACCTGAACGCGGTCTGCAGCCAATGCAATGAAATCCTCAAAAAGGGAAGCCGCGCCGCTATCGCCATTATCGAAGGCAGCGGCCCGCGGCCGTCCATCTGCTTAAACTGCCTCAAGGAGGTTTCCCATGAAAACGACAACGACGCTGATGACAATGAATAAGCCTCAAATGGTGTTCCCTATGTTTCCACTTTCCCGGTTTTCCATCATGCCCCGCACCGACCAGGCGCCCTATCACCTGCGCGTCATGGAATGGCGGGAAATCGTCCTGGACCTGAACGCGGTCTGCGCCCATTGCAACGACATTCTTAAAAAAGGACGCCGCGCCGCCGTCGCCGCCGTTGAAGAGAACGGCCTGAAACCCGCCATCTGCTTAAACTGCCTCAAGGAGATCAACCATGAAAACCGCCGCCATTCAGATAAAAGATGACCCCCGCCTGCTGCTGCCGGTGTCCCCGGTTTCCCGGGATTTCCGGCGAACCCGTACCGGCCGGAAATCCCGCCGCTCCCGCGGCCTGGTATTTAACATCCTGACCAACACGGAAAAACTGGTCGGCGACATCATCCGGGATTCTTTTATCATCGCCGGTGAGGCGGAAACGTTTTACGCCCTGGCCTGGGACCGGGCCGCCACGGTGAATAAGGCCATCCGCTCCACACCCCGATTCACCCGCATCTTCGGCGAACTGATCCGGATCGTGGCCACCTATCGCCTGCACACCCTCAAAGCCCGGTTTCTGTCCCCGGAAGAAGCGGAACGGTCTTTAGAAAAGCTGCACCGGAAAAACGCGGAACGGGTCTATGATCTGTGCGTGGAGATGCGCGGCGGCCTGATCAAGATCGGCCAGTTTGCCTCCACCTACATGAACGTCCTGCCGCCGGTTTACGTGGAATACCTGTCCCGGCTTCAGGACCGGGTCCCGCCCATGCCCTACGAGGCCATTGCCCGGCGCATCGAATCCGAATTCAACCGTCCGGTGGAGCAGGTCTTCGCCCGGATCGACCGTGAGCCCCTGGCGGCCGCCTCCCTGGCCCAGGTCCACGGTGCCGAACTTTTCGACGGCACCCGGGTGGTGGTCAAGGTCCAGATGCCGGCCATTGAGCGCACGGTGGAAGCCGACCTGACGGCCTTCACCATTGCCGCCGACTTCATGAACGACCTGTTCCCGCCCCTGGGCCTGTCCGAGGTCAGCCGGGCCCTGGCCGATTCCGTACGCCGGGAACTGGACTATACCCGGGAACTGGACAACATTCGTGAATTCAGCAAACAGATCGTATCCGACCCGCGCGTGGCCGCACCGGGCATCTATCCCGACGTCTCCACCCGGCGGGTGCTGACCATGGAAAGGTTTGAAGGAGAACGGCTGATCCCCTTTCTGGACAACGCTTCCGCCGAACGGCGGAACCGGCTGCTGGCCCTGATTGCCGAAAGCTTCTGCAGCCAGATCATGACCCACGGGTTTTTCCACGCCGACCCCCATCCAGGTAACATCATGGTGCTTTCGGGCGACCGGCTGGGGCTGATCGATTTTGGCTGCGTGGAACGTTTTTCTCCGGAAACCTTCGCGCTTTACGCGGAAATGATCATGGCCATCCTGACCCGGGACCTGGACGGCATGGTGAGGCTGTTTTCAGGCATGGGATTTGTAAGCCAGGAAGGAACCGATGAAACGCTCCGGGAAATGGCGGCGGACTTCATCGACCTGCTCATGCTCTCCCCGGATCAAAACCTGGCGGACGCCGACCTTACCGAAAAAATTTCCCGGGGCATGGAGCTGATCCAAAAATATCCTTCCGTCCGGGTCCCCCGGCATTTTGTCCTGCTGGGACGGGTATTTCTGACCCTGGGCGGTATCATGATGCGCTACAACCCGGACATTAACATTTTCATGCTGATGGCCGGCCAGATGAACGGCAACAACCAATAAACTCAACCGCTCACATGGAATGACGGGCGCTTTTGATGTGGGCCACCTCTCCCATGACCACCAGCACCATTCCCGGTTCCAGGGTGGCCGTCGGGGAAGGATTGAACTGCAGATGGCCGGCCTGGTCTTCCAGGCCCAGGACCAGGAGCCCGTAATTGTCCTTCAGGCCGGACTGGGCGATGGTCTTGCCGCTGACGCCGGATTTTTCGGTAATCGGTATTTCATGAATACGCAGGGAGCGTTCTTCCGACCGCAGCATGCGGTCCAGAAAGTCCACCGCCACCGGCCGAATCATGACCGAGGCCATCCGCAGGGCGCCGATAAAATTGGGCGACACCACCCCATCGGCGCCGGCCTTGACGAACTTGGGCTCCAGCATGGGGTTGGCGACGCGGGTAATAATGCGCAGTTTGGGGTTGAGCATGCGGGCCGTCATGGTGACATACAGGGCGTCCTTGTCGGAAGGCAGAACGATCAGGATGCCCCGGGCCTTGTCAATTCCGGCGGCCATGAGGTTTTCATCCTCGGTGGCGTCTCCCCTGATATACAGAAGATTCGGTATGCTTTTGCATATCTCGATCTTGGCTTCATCCTGTTCGATCAGGACGATGGCCTCACCGTTTTTGTCCAGCTCCATCAGAACGGGAAACCCGGTCTCCCCTCCGCCGCAGACGATATAATGATCGGTCAGTTTCTGAATGCTCTTTTTCATCTTGCTCACCCTCAACAGTCCGGAGACTTCTCCTTCGATAAACAGCGCCGTTAACGCGCCGATGCCGTAAAGAATGATCCCCATGCCCACGGTAATCAGCAGCATGGTGAATACCTGGGCCGGCACATTGCCGGTGACCGGAACGATCTCGCCGTACCCCACGCTGGTCAGGGAGATAACGGTCATGAACAGGCAGTCGATAAAGGCGTGGGTGCCGCCAAAAAGCAGGTAATAACCGATGCTGCCGATCAGCACCACCAGAAAGATGCTGATGATAAGAAAATATAATCGCCGTTTTAAATCCATAAGGCGCGTGAAGTATCTTTTTGAAAAATAGCCGGAAAATGGCTCCGGATTATTGCGACAATATATCAAGCCGTTATGGCTGTAAAGGCTTTTAATAAGCCCTGATGGTGAAAGCGATTGACATGGATGCGGTGATTTGCTTTATAAGATTAAGGAAGGAGAAAAGACATGGCCATGAAAAAACAACCCGTGAAGATGGCGGCGTGCCTGATGACGGCCCTGCTGATCTGGATGATGTGGCCGGAATGGCTGTCCGCCCAGGAAGAGGTCCAGATGTCCGCCGGGCAGACCGTTTACGTGCCGGCCTACTCGCACATCTACATCGGCAGCAACGAGCAGCCTTTCCTGCTGACAGTGACATTGAGCGTCCGGAATATTGATCCTTCCAGCCCGATTACCGTCGACGCGGTCGAATACTATGACACCAAAGGGACGTTGCTGAAAAAACACATCACCGCTCCGGTAACCCTCGGCCCGATGGAATCGGTCCGTTACGTCGTTCCGGAAAAAGATACCAGCGGCGGATCAGGGGCTAATTTTATCGTCAAATGGAACGCGGAAAAGCCGGTGAACTCGCCGATTATCGAATCCATCATGATCGGCGCCAAAGTGCAGCAGGGCATTTCCTTCACCTCCCGCGGACGACCGGTTCTTCCACCTGCTCAATAACGTTTCTGGAGTTTGAACACCGGCATGCGCCTGGTTTCTTTCGACGCCCTGCAGACCCTGGACATTTCCGGGGTCAGGACCATCAAACCGGAAAACTGGCTTAATGAAAAAGAAACGATTCGGTCGGCGGACTGGATCCTTTTCCCCGAATACTGGCAGATCAACGCCCTGGTATACGGGTTGAAGAAAAGAATATTTCCCAGCGTCAGCACTTACCACATCGGCCACGACAAAGTGGAAATCGCCCGGGCCATGGAAACCGTTTTTCCCGCTAACGTTCCGGCCACCCGGATCCTGCCGCGCACGGAACACGCCATTGAACAGATCCTGGATGAATTCGCCTTTCCCTTTGTGGCCAAGAAGGTCCGAAGTTCCATGGGAGAAGGGGTCTTCCTGATCAACAACCGGTCGGACCTCCTGCGTTACACTGGAGAAAACGAGGTTCTGTTCATCCAGGAATACCTGCCCATATCGCGTGACCTGCGGGTGGTGGTGATCGGGGAAACCGTGGTAACGGCCTACTGGCGTCAGGCCCGGGAGGGATGTTTTCATAACAACGTCTCCCGTGGCGGAGATGTCAGCTTCGACAACATTCCCGATACCGCCCTGGGCCTGGTGGCGGACGTTGCCGCGGCCTTCGGCATCAACCACGCCGGATTTGACGTGGCCGAGGTTGACGGCCACTGCTTTCTGCTGGAATTCAACCCGAAGTTCGGAACCCAGGCGCTCAACGAAAGGGGCATCCGGCCGGGAAAAATGATTCTGGGCTATCTTTCCGGTCAATCGGTTCCCCCCGGACCAGGGCCGGACAAAAGCGTTATCGCTTGACAGGCCGGGACAAAACCGGTATACCTGAAACCGTTTATGTCTGCTGTCTAAAACCCCATAATAATTATGGAGTCACTCAATGAAACAATCCACCCCCTTATCCCTCGCCCTGGCAATAATTATTATCGTGTGGGCCGCTTATCCCGCTTCCGCGGAAATTTATCAGTACAAGGATGACAGTGGAAACACTCACTATACCAATGATCCGGTGGGGATACCCAAACAATACCAGAAAAACGTCAACATTCAGGGAGAAACCGTTATCTACCCGGAGGGTTCGGCCGAAGCGCCCTTACCAGAAAGCGTCACTAACCAGGAAGCGGCCGGTGACCAGGAAGAGGCCGGTGACCAGGAAGCCGAAACCGGCGGCGATCAGGGGAGACCCGCTACGGGACAGGTTCGGCAGCCGCAGGGGAATCTCAACGAAGTCGATTCCCTGAGGGCCAGGGAAACGGCTTTTAATGATGAGTTCAAGGCCCTTCAGGAAGAGCGGCGCCTCCTGGACGAGGCCATGAAAAAGGCGAAAACAAAAGAGGACCTGGAGAAAGTCAACGAGGCCACCGTTCAGTTCAATCTGAAGTTCAAAGACTTTCATCAGAGACGGCAGACGTTCAAGGAAGAAGTTGCCAAATACAATGACCAGGTCAAACAGGACATGGAGCAGAAACTGGAACAATATCAAGCGGACCAGGCCGCCCGGTCACAGGGCGGCGCGTCTCCGGAATCGGAATAACCACCCGCCGCAAAGCCGTTTATGATAATTACTACCCATATTGTATATAATCAGTAGGGAGGTAGGCGCCATGCATTATCATTCATATCCTGAAAATTTCAATAAAGCGCTGGAAGTCGGCCGGCCGCCCAACATTGTCTCCCTGTTTCCCAATTCAAAAGCGCTGATCGTCAGCGGCAAGTTCATCAACCGGGCGGTGGCTTCCAAAAAGGGCGCCGTCACCATGGCCGCCAACGGCCGAAACTCCTTTATCATCCAGGGGGCCCTGCGGGCCGCCCAGCGGGCCAACGCCGCCCTGATTATCGAAATCGCCAAGTCCGAAGGCGGCCGGAACGCCTACTGCGCCGTTAATTACTGGAACATGGCCCGACAGGTGGACGCCTTCTGCAACCAGATGGGCATCACCATCCCGGTGGCCATTCACGCCGACCATTACGGCATCAAAAAGCAGGCGGATATCGATGAGGCCCGGATCGAAATTCCCAGCATGTTCGAAGCCGGCATCACCTCCATCGCCATCGACGCCTCTCACCTGCCCGACGACCAGAACCTGCTGGCCAATCTGGCCTTAAACCCTTACATTCCTCGCTGGGCCGGCCTGGAAACGGAAGTCGGTGAAATCAAGGGCAAGGAGGGGTTGTCGACGCCGGAGGAAGCCCTGTTCCTGATTCAGGGGTTGAACGCCCACGACATCTTCCCGGACTGGATCGCGCTTAACAACGGCACCACCCACGGCATCGAAGCCAGCGACGCCGGCATCCAGGTGGAGCTGACCGCCCGGATCCACAAGGCCATCGAGCCTTACAAAGTCAACGGCGCCCAGCATGGCACCTCCGGCAACAGCTCGGACAGGCTGCGCCGGATCGCCGCGGAAACCAACACCACCAAGGCCAACGTGGCCACGGCTCTGCAGATGATCTCCTGGGGCCTGCAGGTCAACGATTACGGCAACGCCTTCCTGGATGCCTCCGGCAACTTCGTCAAGGAAAAGGACAAGGGCGTGTCCGACGAGACCTGGGACAAGATGCGGCAGTACGCCGAGTCTAAAAGCCTGAAAGCCGGCGACTACAAAAAACTGAACCTGCCCTTTGAAAACATCCTTCACGCCCAGCCCGCCAGGATTCGGGAACGGATGGTGAGTGACGTGGAGCAGTTCGTCTACAACATGCTGACCAAGGTCTTCAACGCCACCGGCACGGCCGACCTGGCCATCGAGGCCATCCTTAAAGCCGGCGCGTACGATCCCGGTGACATTGCCGAAAGGATCGAACGGCCCGAAGAGTGGACCCGGGAAAAGATCATGCAGCGCGCCGCCGCCCTGCATGGCGACAAAGGGCCGAAAGGCAATTTTGACGACTAATCATCCGGCGCGGCAGAAGCGCTTCTGTCATTTCTGCGGCGGCCGCCTGGTCCAGAAGAAATGGGAAGGCCGGGTCCGGCCTTTCTGCCGCATGTGTGAACAGCCCATCTACGAAAATCCGGTGCCGGCGTCGGCCGTTGTGGTGGCTGACCCGGCCTCCCGCCTGCTGCTGACCAGAAGAAACGTGGAACCGAAAAAGGGGATGTGGTGCCTTCCCGGCGGGTTCATGGAGTTGTCGGAAGAACCGGAGGAATCGGCCCTGCGGGAGTTGCGCGAGGAGACCGGCATCTCCGGCGTCATCCGGTCCCTGCTGGGTGTCCGCTCCAACCACAGCGACCGGTACGGCACCGTGCTTATCGTGGGCTACCTGGTCACCGACTATTCCGGTGACCTGGCCCCCGGCGACGACGCCGAAGAGGTAGGCTTTTTTGCTCCGGACGGCCTGCCTCAAATCGCCTTCGCAAGTCACGAATTCTTTATTGAAGCCGCCCTGAAAATACTGGCAGCGTCTTGAGACAAAAGATTTGATAAATAAAGATGAGGTCTTCTGATGAACGTCCTGGCCATTCTGGTTGTTTCCATTGTGTTATTCGGAATCGGGTACCGGTTTTACGCGCGGTATATTGAAAACGTGTTTGATGTCGACGGATCCCATGTCGCGCCTTCGGTGGAAGTCAACGACGGGGTGGATTATGTACCGACCCGCCGGTTTGTCATCTTCGGTCATCATTTCGCTTCCATCGCCGGTGGCGGACCCATCATCGGTCCGACGGTGGCCCTGATTTTCGGTTATATTCCGGTCTGGCTCTGGATCATTCTCGGGACGATATTTCTGGGGGCGGTGCATGACTATACGGCGCTGCTGGCCTCCATGCGGGAAAAGGGGCGGTCCATGGCGGAGATCGCCGAAAAATCCTTCGGCCGGGCCGGCTTCCTGCTGTTCATCGGATTTACCATTATCATGCTGCTGATGGTCACTTCCGTCTTTTTGACGCTGACCACCACCGCCCTGTCGTCCAAATATCCTCTGTCCTATTTCGGCGTCGACCATACGGCCCTGCGGACGATCATGGAAAACGGGGTCACCCACGTAGTCATCGGCGGCATTGCCTCCACCTCCGTTATCATCATCACCCTGTGCGCCCCCCTGCTGGGGTATCTCCTCTATAAAAGGAAAACCAACACCGCCCTGGTGTCCCTCCTCGCCGTGGGGATATGCGCCGTATCCATCAAAGTCGGCCTGCATTTTCCGATTTCCATCGATTCTTTTGTCTGGATGGTGATCATCTCGATCTACACCCTGTTTGCCGCCGGCGTGCCGGTATGGCTCGTCCTGCAACCCCGGGATTTCACCAACTCCTTTCTGCTGTATGGCGGCATCCTGGCCCTGTTCGGCGGCGCGGCCGTCATGGGCATCCGGGGGGATGTCATGCTCGCCCCGACCTTCAATATCGCGGAGGGAGGGTCGCTCCTGGGTTATGTCTGGCCGATCCTGTTTATCACGGTCGCCTGCGGCGCCATCAGCGGATTTCATTCCCTGGTGGCCGGCGGGACCAGTTCCAAACAGGTGGAAAAGGAAAAACCCGACGCCAAGACCGTGGCCTTCGGCGGGATGCTTCTGGAAGCGGTTCTGGCCATCGGCGTCATGATCGCCGTGGGCGCGGGGATCGGCTTCGATCAGCTCCGAAGCATTGTCTTTCCGACAGTGGCCGGAGTGAAATCCAATCCCATCCTGGCATTCGCCCTGGGCCTGGGCGGCCTGCTGAACAAATCCTTTTCCCTGCCCATTATCTACGGGTCCGTGTTCGGCATTCTCATGGTCGAAGGGTTTGTGGTGACCACCCTGGACACCGCCGTCCGGCTCAACCGTTATCTGTTCGAAGAGCTCTGGCGGATGCTGTTTAAAAAGGTCCCGAAAGTTTTAAACACCTATGTGTTCAACTCCCTGCTGTGCGTTGTGCTGATGTTTCTCCTGGCCTATTTTAATGCCTTCAAGCAGCTCTGGCAGCTTTTCGGATCGGCCAACCAGCTACTGGCGGCCCTGACCCTGCTGACGGTTTCCATGTGGCTGCTGAACAGGGGGAAGGCCTATCTCTTCGCGCTCATCCCCGGAATATTCATGTTTGTCACCACCGTGGCGGCCCTTTTCGTGATTCTCTTCAAGGATTACCTGCCCAAAAAGAACTACATGCTGGCTTCGGGAGACATCATCTTAATCCTGCTGGCCTTCGGGGTTTTATCCCTGGTGATCAAAATCATGCGCCAGGCCAAGGGCAAACGGGCCTGACCCGGACCATTGGTCCGGTTTCATAAGAAGCCGTTTTGTTCGCTCCCCGATTGCAGATATTCCTTAATCCCGGGGATGGTATGGGTGCCGTAGTGGACCATGGAGGCAATGACCGGGCGCGCCGGATAAATTTATATTAGATACTCTTCTTGACAACGGCAAATTATCCGGATATATTTTCCTCATTATGAAAATTATCCAAAGAGCCATTGACCTGCGATTACCGAGAGGTAAATCCGCTTTTCTCTGGGGGCCGCGTAAAGTCGGCAAGAGCTACTGGATCGGACATTCATTCCCCGGCGCTGAAATCATCGATTTTCTGAAAACCGATACGCTGGCCGAATATATTTCCCGGCCAGCGCTTTTAAGAGAACGCTACCATCATCATCAAGGGTTGCTGATTATCGATGAGGTCCAGAAGGTTCCGGCGGTTTTAGATGAAGTACACTGGCTTATGGAAAACAAAGGCATTTCCTTCATGCTGACGGGATCCAGTGCCCGCAAACTCAGGCGGGGGCATGCCAACCTTCTGGGAGGAAGGGCATGGCGGAGAACCATGGCGCCGCTCTCCCTTGTTGAGGTTGAGCATTTTGATATTGAAAAAATAATGGTTTCCGGACTGCTGCCGCCCCATTACCTTTCGCCGGAACCCACGGAAGATTTGCGCGCCTATGTCGCCGATTATCTAAAGGAAGAAATAATAGCGGAAGCCCTCACTCAGAACATCCCGGCCTTCAGTGAATTTTTACGGGTAGCGGCCCTCACCTCGAGCGAGCTGATCAACTACATGAACATTGCCAGGGAGACCGGAGTGTCACACAAAGTGATTCGCACCTATTTCGACATTCTGGAGGATACTTATCTCGGCTTTCGAATCCAGCCCTGGAAAAAATCAAAGAACCGGCGCATGATCCTGACGGAAAAATTTTACCTGTTTGACGTGGGCGTGGCCAACTATCTCGCCAGACGCCGGCCCGTGATGGGAAGTTCCGACTTCGGCAAGGCGTTCGAGCACTATATATTAATGGAACTGAAGGCCTATCAGGCCTACCGCGACCCGGACCTGCCCATCACCTTCTGGAGGACATCCACCGGCAGGGAAGTCGATTTCATTGTAGGAGACAAGCAGCTCGCCATCGAGGTCAAAGGCTCATCCCGTGTTCATGAGGGCGACATCAAATCTCTCCAGGCGCTGCAGGAAGACGGCCCGGTAAAAAAATGCCTGATCGTCTGCCTGGAAAAACAGCCCCGCCTGCTGGCGAAAAACATCGAAGCCGTGCCATGGGAAATGTTTATCCGCCAATTATGGGCCGGCGCCTTTACATAAGCTCTCTATGACGGGCGGCATGGGCAACTCGTGCCCGCGCCCAAAGAGCAGGATGTCTACCGGGCTGCCCACGATGTTTTGTGGGCGGTAACAAATATCCTCTTGTGCTTCGCACCCCGGCAACCAGTTGCCGGGGTCACCCGTCGCGCAGCGAATCGCCAGTAAGCACGGCCCTCTTGTTCGCAATCGTTTCAGAAATGCCAGACTACGGACAATTCCAATCCGGCTTCATAATCGTCACGGGAAATTGGACTATCTCCAATATCGCCGCTGTAGAGTTCCGCCTCGGCCGCCGCGATCACGTGTACATGGTCGGTGACATATCGCCGGTGAATCAGGTTAATGCCTGCAGATCGATATCCTCCGTCAAGCTCCGTCGCGGCCAGGCTTGACGCTTCGGAATCCTCTGCCGAAATTCCGAAGTCCTTGTTGATGAAATCGTCTGTCCCAAATGTCGAGAAGATAAACACCTCGGTCCCGCTACCATCAAGTTGGTCGCCAAACCGGTGCCCGGCAGCCAGAATGCCAAGCCATCCGAACCCGCTTTCTCCTCCCATGATACGGCCGGCGATCCAGTGTCTCCATTCTTCGCCGAGGCTGCGGCGCGCTTCCAGGAATCCGACCATATGCGAATCGCGCTCTTCAATTCCATCGAGCGCACCGTCTTCCGAGTCGTCAGGCTCAAGACCGTCCTCGTATCGCGCTCCTGCCTGAACGAGCCAGACATCGGCGAGTCGACTACGCCAACCGAGTTCCATCCCCTCCCAAAACAGCAGATGGTTGCCGGTTCGCCACTGTATGGCACCAGCAGGATCCAGTTCGACCTCGTATTCGTCTGAACCATCGTATGCGGCCTCGTATTCGATGCCCGCGCCGAGAGCAACGCCCCACCCGCCGCCACGTGTGAAATCCAACACCGAAGGCAGCGGGACCAGGGCTTCGGGATTCAGGCCCTGCCCTTTTGCCGTAACGCTAAACATTATTCCGAAGATCGTTACGGCGGCGATGCTCATGACACGGTTATGCTTCATCTCGCTTCTCCCTTCTGCTTTGCAAACGGCACCGTGGGGGCCCAAGAGGAAAGGGCCGCCGCAGAATGCTCGTTTATAAATACAATTGGTAAGAGTCAAAACTCGACGCCCCTTATCGGTCTCCTACCAACGAGCTGTTATAGCTTTTGTCTTTTTGACGAAGGCCAATATAATAGCACCCATATAAACAAATATGGTGATAGTGAAAGAGTTGTAAAAAGCGCCCCCCTAAAAGAAGTTAAATATTCAATAATATATTCCATGGGAGCCATTCTGATCGACCACGTTGAAAAACCTTTTGTAGCAAGAAATGTGATATAGAAATATGTGTCTAATATACCAAATATTACCGACAGTATAATAAGCACACCAATAGCTATTGGGAAAAATGAAACCTTTTTTTTTATCTCGTCTCGATTCATAAAAAGCTATAACTATATAGTTGAACGAAGCCGCTTCGCGGCGGAATAATTAAAAGCGTATACTCCTGCCCGTGCTCAATTATGGGCGCCCCTACGAAAGGAGTATACCATGGAAAACGCTGAAGTAAACCGTTTCAACCGGCTTT
>JBFMDX010000018.1 GCA_040753795.1 Thermodesulfobacteriota bacterium | reverse complement strand
AAAATATAACGTATTTTCAATAAAATCAAGCATATAATTTGATTTTTGACTGGTTTTTAAAGAAAAAAAATTGTAATTTTTAACCATAAAAACGGGGGCTCAAACGACAGGCTGTTGGACAGCCTGTAAAGACCTCCGCTACAGCGTTTTCAACAACAATTGATGGTTGACATGACACTACAGGATACGAAAAAGAAAAGCCGTATTGCCCGGCGTGACCGGGCAATACGGCTTCGAGGATATCAGGGGATGACGGATTGCTTACCCGCCGAACGAGGCATCGGCAATATCAATGGCCGAGGTGTCGGTCGTCAGGATGGCGTCCATCTTGCCCAGGGTCGTGGGCAGAAGCACATTGACAAAATAGGTCAGGGACTTGATCTGGCCTTCGTAGAAAGCGGCGTCCTTGGGGTTTTTCTCCAGGGCTTTGGCCGCCACTGAAGCCCGCCAGAGCAGCATCCAGGCCATGACCACATCGCCGCAGACATCCAGAAGCGGATGGGCGAAGAGGAAGGCCTGATTGACATTGCTCATGGAGGTCTTGCCCAGGTGCCGGCCGGCCTCGCCCAGTTTGTTCAGGGCCGCGGCGATCTTGTCGGCGGGGACCTCCAGGGTCGGGATGTGGCTGGCTTCGGCGATGGTCTTCTGGATTTCGCCGAACAGGTCGGCCACCAGCTTGCCCTTCTGCATGGTCATCTTCCGGCCCAGCAGGTCCATGGCCTGGATGCCGTTGGTGCCTTCGTAAATCATGGTGATGCGGCAGTCCCGCAAATACTGTTCGGCAGGGTATTCCTTGGTGTAGCCGTAGCCGCCGAAGACCTGCACGCCCTGGCTGCAAACCTCAAAAGCCCGGTCCGTGCCGTAGCCCTTGACCACCGGGGTCAGGATCTCGATCAGGCCGGCGTATTTCGCTTTTTCCTCATCGGAGGCGGCCACCTTGACCATATCCATGCAGTAACCGACGTAATAGATCAGGCTGCGCAGGCCTTCCACGAACACCTTCATGTTCATGAGCTGGCGGCGCACGTCCGGGTGCTGGATAATCGGCACGCCGCCCACCGAGGCATCCTTGCCGGCGGTCAGGGGACGGCCCTGGATTCTCTTACGGGCGTAGTTTAAGGCTTCCAGATAAGAAGCGGTGGCGCAGGCGAATCCCTGAAAACCGACCAGGAGACGGGCGTCGTTCATCATCAGGAACATCTCCATCATGCCCTTGTTCTCTTCGCCGATCAGTTCGCCGATGCAGTTGCCCTTGCTGCCCATGGTCAGGGAGCAGGTGGCGCTGCCGTGGATGCCCATTTTCTCTTCAATGCCGGTGCAGACCACGTCGTTGAACTCGCCCAGGCTGCCGTCGGGGTTGACGCGGAACTTGGGTACCAGGAACAGGGAAATGCCCCGGGTGCCGGGAGGCGCGCCCTCGATGCGGGCCAGCACGGGGTGAATGATGTTGGCCGTCATGTCGTGCTCGCCGCCGGAAATGAAGATCTTGGAGCCGGTGATGGAATAGGTACCGTCGGGGTTCTTGACCGCCGAGGTGGTCAGGGCGCCCACGTCCGATCCGGCTTCCGGCTCGGTCAGCAGCATGGTGCCGGACCACTCGCCGGAAAAAAGCTTCTTCATGTACATATCCTTCTGCTTCTGGGAGCCGAAGGTTTCGACCAGCCGGGCGGCGCCGTGGGTCAGGCCGGCGTAGAGCATGAAGGCGAAATTGGCGCCCAGCAGGTAGTCGCTGGCGGCCCGCTCCACCAGGTGGGGCATGCCCTGGCCGCCAACTTCCACGTCGTCAGCCATGGCGATCCACTCGCCTTCCATGAGCAGTTCATAGGCCCGCTGGAACGATTCCGGCACGCTCACCTTGCCGGCGTCGAAGGTGACGCCGATCTCGTCCCCTTCCTTATTAATGGGCCACAATTCCTTGAGAGCGAAATTGCGCGCCTCGGTGACGATCAGGTCGATGGTCTTGCGGTTGAACTCGGCGAACGCCTCGTACTTGCTCAACCCTTCGGCCTTGAACTGTTCGTGAAGAACAAAATCAACATCTCTTCTGTCCGCTACATTCTGTGCCATAATTATTCTCCTTGCCTGACGGCTTCATCTTTTTTTACGTTGCCGTCAACTTATGAATTGTTATGCGTTTCCTCGCTTGGTTCTATCTTTAGTGCCGCCGATGCCGTGGAGAAACAACTCCACCAGCCCGTCCGCCTTGGATTCCAGATCATAGGTATCGGTGGTATGCAGCCAGTTATTGATCACCTCGTCCACCGCGCCCAGGATGAAACGCTTGACCAGGTTCAGTTCCATGTCGGCCCGGAAAATACCCTCTTTCTGGCCCAACAGGACGATCTCGCCCACCAGGTCGAAATACATGTGGGTGATGTCCTTGATATGCGTTTCAAAGTAGCGGATCTGGCGGGCCTCGGCCTGGAAAACCTCGGCCATGTTCCGGTCTTTCTGGAACTCCCGCAGATGCGCCCGGATCAGATTGGACAGCTTGGTCCGGGCATCCCGGCCTTTGTCCACCTCCTTGCGGAACTCGTCAAATACCAGCCGGGTTTTGTAGGTAAAAAAATGAAGAAGAATATCATTTTTATTTTTAAAATAAAGATAAATAGTGCCGTCGGCCACGCCGGCCGCCCGGGCGATCTTGGAAACCGTGGAGTTGGAAAACCCCTCCCGGGCGATGACGCTGATGGCCGCCTCCAGAATCAGGTGGTATTTATCCGGACTAAACGTATTTCTGTTGGGTTCAGCCATTATCGGCCCAGTTAGCCTCTTGAATGAATGAGCATTCATTCAAGAAAACATCTAAACCCGTTTGGTGTCAAGAAAAAAGAGAGGGCAAACCGAGCCTGGAATAAATTTTTTCTATAAATTCAATTAGTTTATATCAGTCCAATGTGCCCGTCACAGGGGATAATACAAGAAATTTTTGCAACTTTTTGCATGTACCGCCAAAAGATTTCATTCATCTTCTTCTTCATAGTCCTCATCATCATAGTTCGGATATTGCGGCGGAGATTCTCCAACGGCCTTGATCAATGCCATGTGTTTTTTCCCAGACTTTGTTTCGCTAATGTTTTGGACTTTAATCCGATGCCACCAATCATCCCCAAAATCAAACCAATAGTGGAAAACATCCTTTTCGTTCAAGCCGACATCACCAATTTTGGTATTGGCTGTAGATTTTTTCCTTTTTCCCGAGCCCAGTATATCCTCTATGGCCATGGGATGCGTTATTTCCGGCGCATCATATATGCTACGTCGATCTTGCGTGTCTTTGCGCGTGATGAAAAAGGAATAAAGGTGATGATCGTACCGGTCAAATGCCTGGAAGATCGCAGTATGAAGATCATCAAAAGTGCAGTTCTCGGATGCCTCAATTATCCGATACAGATTGGGTATCCCGATTATAGAAACCCTGAACTGGTATATTTTCATTATATCATCCTTATTTATACGGCTCTTGACTGCCAATCTTCTCCTGGAGGCCGGATTACAATCGATCCTTCCAATAGTCGGGTTTTCTGTGGAGATTGGCGACCGCCACAATCAGAATCTCCTGTTGCCGTACTTGGTATATAACCCCGTATGGAAACCGACGAGTCAGGCAGCGCCTGGTCCGTGTTGAACAGGGAGGCCACGCTTCGGGAAATTGACCGATCCTGTCCAGGGTTTTCAACACTTCGGTCAGAAAGGCATCGCCAAGGCCGGGGACCTCGTAATTGTAATACTCGATGGCCTCATCCAGCTCAATCCGGGCGATCTCCAGAAAATTGATTTTCATGATTGACGCTATCTGTATTTTTGAAGGATTTCTTCTAAAGACAATGACTTGAGCTTTCCCTGTTCGTAGGCGTCAATCCGGCCCTCGACTTCTTCCGCCCACAATTCGTCAATTTGCTGATCCGGTCTATCAAGGGTGGATATCAGCTTATCGATGAGGAGTGCCTTCTCTGATGGTTTAAGCGCCAACGCTTCTTTAAGGATATTGTCCGTGGAATTCATGCATTCCTCCTTACTGCTACCGGTTATTTTAAATTCTTGTCTAAACAATAATATTCTGACGGAATCCCTTCTCTTAAAGAAACTTATGCGGTTTTTGTGTGTACTGTCAAAATATTTTCTTAATGGACTCCCTCAGCACCTGGCCATGTGCCCTGAAGATCGGAAAGGATTGTTTTTCATATCCGGTTGGTTCTTTGATAAACGGCCTTTGGGCGTCATCCCACGGCTTGACCGGGGGATCCAGTATAAAATGGATATTATTTCATTCCTTCCGGACCTCGGCTCGGGGGCCGGGGTGAGGCTACTGAATTACAGTGCCAGTTTATCTGTTTAGCCGGGAATCAGTTTTGCGCCTTAATTGCGGTAAGTTTATTGCTCTTTCTTATTTCACCAATCAAACGGTCAAGGACGGCATTTAGATCGAGGATCGAAAAATCCGGCTTAGCCTGGCTGACGGCCCTAGCTACTGAGACCTTGTCGATTACCTTGTCCGTGCGAAGACGGGTGAAATCGCCAAAACGACTCCACTTGATATTCCGTTTTGTTTTAGGATGTACAGTCGCAACTGCATTATTAAAAACAGATTCGGGGATGTAATTCTCGATTGATCGGCCGTTCGTAACCCACGTCATGCATGAGTTTCTCTCGAAATCCTCCTTGACTCGATGTTTCGTTTTGTTTATTCGCCCGTGTGATTTTTCTTTATCGCTATCAATTACAATGCAGGCACTTCTGTTTAATCGTGCCAGTTTGACAAAATCACTTACCTCTGGATGATCGTATGATAGATGCGATAGAAGCCGGCCACCATAGAACATTATCGTGTAGTGTAGCCCTTCGATAAGGTCTGGCGCCTTGGTTTGAATCCAGTGTTTCAAATATATGCGGTCAGAAGGACCTTCGACCCAAATTACATAATTGGCTTGTAACAAGTCGCTTGGCCTGTAGCCAAGATCCCTCAACAATGCGTGTTTATCCCTGTCTTCAGAGGCAAGGAGACATTTGGTAGTGCCTTCTTCAAGCCAACACCTATAGATGTTGACGCCCGGTAGATCAAAGAATGAGTTTGAGTGTGATGTAATCAGATACTGGTTGCTTGTGTTTTTGTTAATAAACTCGATGAACTTTTTTTGAAGTTCGGGGTGGATGTGTATTTCAGGCTCCTCGATGCAGAAGATAGTATTATCCGTAAGAGTCACTGCCGCAGCAATGATTATCAACTCATGAATCCCAGTCCCCAGGGAGTCAAGAGGCAGCACCTTTTCGTTCAGCGTTACGTATATCTCATCCTTTTCTGCTGGAATCTCTATCTTAGCTGTCGGTTCCCCCAGTATTGAACGCAGGAACCCTACGATTTTGGAGAACCGGGCTTTGCCAGACGTATATTGGCTAAGCTCTGGCGACTGCAGTTTTCGTAATTCCTTGATGAGACCTGCGCCTGATAAAGGGTTGCCGTCCCCATTAGTTATCCTTCTAAAAGCGTCGATCATGTGGGCGCTCATCGATAAACGTACCTTTGTATGTATTGCAACGGCAATATCATGCGCTCTCTGGTTTGGATCACCACCGGTGTATTTGCATAATTCCCTCGTTAGGTCTTGTTGCTGGTAACTATTGCATTTCTGTAATATCTGGGATGCTAATGCCTCGATGCTTTGTTCGTCCGCCGGTCCGTTTCCTGTGAGTTGGAACTGAAGCCACATGCTATTAGCATTATCAGGAAATACTGTGGTCCATAAGTTGCCGAATGGTTTTGCAATGCTTTGAAAGATGCTGTCAGTAAACCCTCCTTTTTTGATCTGGATGCCGCACATAACTTTTTTGGATGTCGTATTCATTGAGAAGTCAAGCATGTTATCAAGCTTCGGCCTTGGCTCATTCTGTTTGCTGGGATTAAGGAAAGGGGGAAGGAGGTTGATAAACCGAAGGACATTTGACTTTCCGCAATTGTTTTTTCCAATAAACACATTGACTCGTTGCAGATCATTGATTTTGACCTGATCGTTGCCGAAGCTTCTGTATCCAGATATTGCGAATCCATCCAACATCGTTAGTCTCTCCTAAGGATAAAATTTTTTCTTTTCGTTCGTTTAGCATTATGGCCCATATGGTAAAAAAATATTCCACATTGACCTTCACAATTCACCCCTGAAAGCCCGGTCAAGGATGCTGGGGAGCATGGCGTCGAGTTCAGTGGCTGTTTTGGATTGGTGGGGCTGAATTTGCTCGATTTTACTTTGGAATCTCCGAAATTCTAACATGATTTTTTCCTGCTGACTTTTGTCAGGTAATGGGAAAGGGATGCTTTTAACATGTTGTTGATTTAAAGTAGCCATTCCGCACTGTTGTTTCAATTCGCCTCTATAGTAACGCTTCACCGGATTTGAATTTAAAACCAATGCGGCGAACGCTGGAATAACTTTTGACCTGTCAACCTTCAACCTCATGTTCTTGCTTTCATATGTACATTTCGGAAATTCAGAAGAAACAAGTCCCGTCTTACCAACCAGTTCGGCGCTATTGACGCGATTAAAAATCAAATCCCCTTCGGAACAACCGAATTTTTCAATCTCTTCGGCTGTAACATTCAGAAACTGAATATTTTGGGTGTTCATTTCCGGGCCGTCAATGTTGTACATCCTCACACAAGGAATTCCAGTCCCCCAAAACTCAGGCGGTTTATAGATTCCATTGGAGGCCGATTGGAGCACATCACCAAAACTGACCATTTTAAATTTCTGATCAAAGCAGATCTTTTCGACTATAGCACCCCGCAGTGAGGCTACTTTTGTAGTTGTTTCTGAACGTAATTTTTTCGCCTCTTCAACCCTGGCAGCCAGGCGTTCGATTTTTGCCACGATGCGGCGCTGTTCGGATAGAGGGGGAAGGGGGATTTCAAGTGACAAAAAATGTTTTTCTTTTAAACGGTTTCTACTTGTCGGCGTGGCGCCATAACTCAAGCCGAGGGCCTCGTTCCAAGATGACTGGCGGCTGAAATAATGCCAGAGGAACTGGGCATCAACTCTATCTGGATTGACGCTGAAACAGGGAAACTCATTTGAAACAAAACATCCGTCATTATCCTCTGTGGCAATCGCAAAGGATCCCTTCCAGGCGAATAACCGATTGTAGACAAAGTCCCCGCATTTTACGCGGTAAAGTTTCGATGCCTGAATTTTTGCTCCCGATTTTACCTCTTTGACATAAAGGCCTTTGGCGTACCAGTGCGCTCCTAAAAGGGAATACTCAATTGTGGGGTCGACCGGTGTTGCCCTGCATACCTGCGTTAAAACATCGCCCAAACGGACTCTTCCCCACGGATTATCAGCCATTCTTCCCTCTCCCCAGTTCCGCCGCAATCTCTTCCATGATCTCAATAATCCGCCGTTCCTTTTCCAGGATGTCGGCCGCGAGTTGTTCCGGGGGCAGGTGTTCCAGGGCATCGGCGCCGGTGGGGTTTTTCAGGTCCAGGTTGCAGGAGACCAGGTTGCCGTTGTCGTCGTACTTTAAGACATCTTTGGCCGCGATGCGCCAGGCGTGGTCGTTTTCCTCCCGGCGCTTTTGTTTGAACCAGGCGATGCAGTCGGAAAATTCTTCAAACTGCATGGGTTTGGTCTTGGTATAATTCTTCCGGCCTTCGGGCAGGGGGAGTTCATAATACCAGATGTCCCTGGTCGGTCCGGAGCGGTCGAAAAAAAGCAGGTTGGTGGGGATGCCGGTGTAGGGCGCGAACACCCCGCCGGGCAGGCGCACGATGGTATGGAGGTTAAATTCTTTCAACAACTGTTCCTTGATGCGGGCGCAGACGCCGTCGCCGAACAGAGTGCCGTTGGGCACGATTACGGCCGCCCGGCCGGGTTTGCCGTTGTTCTTTTCCGGGCGTTTGAGCAGGCGCATGTGGAGCTGGAGAAACAGGAGCGTGGTTTCGGAAGTTTGCAGATCCCCGGGAAAGTTGGACTTGATGCCGGTTTCTTCTTCACCGCCAAAGGGCGGATTGGTCAGGATGACGTCCACCCGGTCCCGGTCCCCGATCTCCTGGATTTTGACGTTCAGGGAGTTGTCATAAATGATGCGGGGGTATTCCAGCCCGTGCAGCAGCAGGTTCATCTGGCACAGCATGTAGGGCAGGGATTTGGCCTCCTGGCCGTAAATGGATTGCTCCTGAAGGATTTTACGGTCTTTGACGCTGTGACACTGGGCGGCCAGATGACTATAGGCTTCGACCAGAAAGCCGCCGGTGCCGCAGGCCGGGTCCAGGACCGTTTCGCCGAGACGCGGATCGCTGATCGCCACCATGAACCGAACCACCGGCCGGGGGGTGTAAAACTCGCCGCTGTCGCCGGCGGCGTCGCGCATTTCCCGCAGCATGGTTTCGTACAGGCTGCTTAAGGTGTGAATTTCCTCGGAGGAGTTAAAATGGATGCCGTTGACCTTGTTGACCACGTCGCGCAGCAGGTAGCCGCTGATCATGCGGTTCTGAACGCCCCGGAACACATTGGCGATGACATCCCGGCGGCCGTGTCCGTTGACCGACTGGAGGGACCGCAGGTAAGCCAGCAGGCCCGGGCCATTTTTCCCGTCCGGCCGCACGGCCTCGTCCTGGTTGACAAACCGGATCAGGTCTTCGCCGGTAAAGCCGTCCTCAGGCGCGGCCCAGTCCCGCCAGCGATAGGGCTTTTCGATGTCCGGCCGGTATTTTTCGCCGGACAGCAGGGCTTCCTGTTCCCGGAGCTGCTCCATGTCGTCTAAGAATTTGAGAAACAGTATCCAGGTGAACAGGGGCAGGCGGTCCAGGTCGCCGTTTAAGCCCTTGTCCTTGCGCATGATGTCCCGGGCGGATTTGATGAGCGACCCCAGTTGCTGAGTTGTGGTCAGGGGCTGGTTGTCGGTCGTTTTTTTGTTTTTCGGCATGTGTCGCCTTTGCTCCTGTTACCGTCGGCCGTATTTTACGCCGCGTACAGTTCCTGTTGCAGTTCGTTGACGGCCTGGCGCAGGATGTCCGGCCCGCCGAAGATCCCGATGATTTCTCCGACATTGCCGTGGTCGGAAATGGGCGGCCCTTTTAAGACATCGGGCAGGGTGAACTCGGCAATGCCGTATTCGGTGTATTTGTCGAGCAGGTCTTCCAGCACGGCCCGGGCTTCGGGGGCGTATTTGTCAAAAAAATCCTTGCGGTCCTTGCGCAGCCGGTCGGCCCGTTCCCTTCTGGTGCGCAGGGGCGCGTTAAAGGCCACGTGGCAGAGCAGGTCAAAAGGGTCTGCTTCGGGCCGGTTGGTCTGGCGCATCAGTTCGTCAAATTCGATGCCCCTTTCCGCCAGCCGGGCGATGATCTCCTTTCTGTCCACGGGATCGGCCCAGTGACGCCGCAGCTCCGCGGCCGTGGCATACAGGGTTCTGACCTTATCGGCGGTATAATCCGTGTATTTGACCACCCGCAGTTGTTTGCCGTCGCTATCGAGTTCATAAACAAGCTGGGCCGCGATTTCCACGGAGCCGTTGTCCACGTAGTACTTTCTGGGGCCTGATTGACCGGTGGGTTCCGAGATTTTGGGATCGCCGATGATGTCCGTGGCCGTGTATTGCGCTTCCGGGGTTTCTTCGGGCTGCACGATTGTTTCGGCCGTGGTGTTTCCCTGTTCGTCGATGGTTTCTTCGGTCACCAGAGAGGGTTCGCCGTCAAAGTCGGGGTCCGCGAAGTGTCGGGTGGCGGCGCCGGTGTAGTCGAGGATGTTGAAATAATATTTGCCGTAATCGTCCCGGACCCGGGTGCCGCGGCCGATGATCTGCTTAAATTCGGTCATGGACCCGACCACCCGGACCAGGGCCACGTTTTTGATCATGGGCGCGTCCACGCCGGTGGTCAGCAGTTTGGAGGTGGTCAGGATGGCCGGCGTCAGCTTCTCCAGTTCCTGGAAACGACTCAAGTGCCCCTTGCCGATGGCGCCTTCATCGGAGGTCACCCGGCAGACATAGTCGGGGTTTTCCGCGGCCAGGTCCGCGTTCAGGTTGTTCAGCGCGCGGCGCATCTCATCGGCGTGTTCCTGATCGACGCAGAAGACCAGTGTTTTGCCGAAACGGTCGCCGGATTTTTTCAAAAATCCGGTCAGGTGCGCGGCAATGGCTTCCGTGCGCACGCGCAGGGCCACGAGGCGTTCAAAATCCTTGGTGTGGTATTCCTCGTCGGGAATTTCGCGGCCGTAGCGGTCCAACTCGCCTTTGGTGGGTCGCCAGCCGGCGGCGTCGACCGTGGTAACGATGCGGTGGACCCGGTAAGGCGCCAGGAATCCGTCGGCGATGCCGTCCCGCAGGCTATAGGTGTAAATCGGGTTGCCGAAATATTTATAGGTATCGCGGTTGTCCTCCCGCAGGGGCGTGGCCGTCATGCCCAACTGGTAGGCCGGCTCAAAATATTCCAGGATTTCGCGCCAGTTGCTTTCGTCATCGGCACTGCCGCGGTGGCATTCGTCCACGATGATCAGATCGAAAAAATCAGGGCCGAACTCGCGATACAGGCCGGGTCGGCGTTCGTCCCGGGCCAGGGACTGATACAGCGCGAAGTACATTTCCCGGCTTTTGACGACTTCGCCGTTTTCGATTTTATGGCGGGCCTCGCCAAAGGGGGTGAAGGTCTTGTCCTTGGGGTCATCGACCAGAACGGTTCTGTCGGCCAGGTAAAGGATTTTGGGCCGCCGGTATTCTCCGCTCCGGTTCCAGCGGGCGGACCAGAGTTTCCAGCAGATCTGAAAGGCAACCAGGGTTTTGCCGGTGCCGGTGGCCATGGTCAGCAGGATGCGTTTTTTATTTTGGAGGATCGCCTGCATGGCGCGGTTGATGGCGATTTCCTGATAATAGCGGGGGCGGCGATCGGCTTCCAGGTACGAAGGTGAAAGGAACTGTTCGGCCCTGTCTTCGTCCAGATTCTGGCTGCCGCGCAACCGGTTCCACAGGTCGGCCGGGCTGGGGAAGGCGCTTAACCGTTCCTCCCGGCCGGTCAGAAAATCAACTTCGATGATTTCTCTGCCGTTGGTGGCGTAAGCGAAATTGAGCCCCAGAATGCGGGCGTATTCCTTGGCTTGTTGAAGGCCGTCGCCGGCTGATTTGTAGTTGGCCTTGGCTTCGACCACGGCGATGGGAAAATCGCGGGTAAAGCGCAGCAGGTAGTCGGCCCGTTTCTGCGGACCGCGCCGTATTTGATTTCCGGAAACAATGATGCGGCCGTCGGTGAAGGTGCGCTGTTCCGTAAAGGAGTGGGGCTCCGTGTCCCATCCGGACGAGATGAGTTGCGGCAGAACAAACTTGCGACAGGTATCGGCTTCGGTCAGCGCGCCCGGATGCCCGGTCATGAGAATCTCCCCATCAAGTTGGCTGTTTATAAGGGCTTTTTTCTAAGAGATTGAATTGACTCTACATGTTTTTTACGTTTTCCCGAAACCGCATCTGATGCCCGCAGTGCTGACAAACATTGATCAAATTACTGTCGCCCCCGCCGCTGCTTAAAATGATCAAAGGGTCCAAGAGGATTCCACCGGTTACACCGGATTGATGTTTTTCGGGTATGGTGACGACTGAAAAACAGCCGCATTTTGAGCACTGAACCCGCCCATCGGCGGAAACTTTTACATATTGTTCAGCTTCTCTTTGCGCCTGAAATTCCCGTTTTTTATTATAATCTTCTAAACCCAGCCTCACGGATTCGCCAAGCGCTAATGCGACAAAAGAGAAGAAAAGCAACGGGAAATAATACCACTTAATAGAAAAAGAATTAGATAAAAATAGATATACCGGGACAATAAAAAATATCGCGCTAAGAATGTAGCGGAAAAGCATATCAACAAGAGCTCTGTCGGCATCTTCTTTGTACATTTCTTTTAATGATTTTCGGGGAAGGAATTTGCTTTTGTTGACTTCGACTGGTGCGGAATCCTTTAATCCTGTCTGGGAAATTTTATCGGAAATTACCCCGCACTTCCGGCACTCTCCGGAATTGTCAGGATTGATAAAATCACATTTAGGACATTTCATGATTTATTATCCGATTGGATGCGGTAAATTTTATTTTAATTTACAAGACCATACCTCGGCATTTGGTGTCAATATTTTTTGGGAACCGGGTAATCCAGTGTAAAAGCATTCTTCTCCGCTGACACGGTCGGCCCGCTGGATTCCGGATCGGGGTCCGGAATGACGAGAAAGGCTGTCTTTTGGAATTACGGGGTTGATTACCGCCCGCCCGGTTGATTCCAATGCTTCCTGTGATCAGGCCACTGTACTCCGGATGATCTCAACGGCTTTGGCAACGGCTTCGGCGATCTTTTCCGGCTGGGACCCCCCGGCCTGGGCCATGTCCGGCCGGCCGCCGCCGCTGCCGCCGACCACCGCCGCCGCCTCCTTGATGATCGCCCCGGCCTTGAAGCGGCCGGTCAGGTCCTTGGTCACGGATACGATCAGAAAGGCCTTGCTCGTATCGGCCGCTCCGAGCACCACGATCCCGGACTGGAGCTTGTCCTTGAGCTGGTCGGCCAGGGTGCGCAGGGCCGCCGGGTTGTCCACGGCAATGACCCTGGCAATGACCTTGACGCCGTTGATCAGGGCGTGTTCGGCACCGCCGTCGCCGCCCCCGCCGCCGGAAACCGAAGCCGCGGCCAGCTTGTTCTTGAGTCCTTCTTTCTCTTTTTCCAGGGCCTTCATATCCTTTAACATCTTCTGGACGCGCGGCGGCAGATTCAGCGGCTGCTCCTTAAGCAGTCCGCTGATGGCACTCAGCACCCGCATGTTTTCCTGGACATGGGCCAGGGCGGCGGCGCCGGTCAGGGCCTCGATCCGCCGCACGCCCGAGGCGACGCTGCCTTCGGAAACGATTTTAAACAGACCGATGTCGCCGGTGCGGCGGGTGTGGGTGCCGCCGCACAGTTCCCGGCTGACATCGCCCATGGCGATGACGCGCACGGTGTCGCCGTATTTTTCCTCGAACAGGGCCGTGGCCCCGCTCTCCATGGCCTGGTCAATGCCCATCTCGGTGATGGACACTTCGTAATTTTCGCCGATTCTGGCGTTCACGAAGGCCTCGATCTTTTCCAGGGCCTCCGGTTCGACCATGGCAAAATGGGTAAAATCAAACCGCAGCCGTTCGGCAGAGACCAGGGACCCGGCCTGCTTGACATGGTCCCCCACTACCCGGCGCAGGGCCGTGTGCAGGAGGTGGGTGGCCGAATGGTTGCAGGCGGTCATCCGCCGCCGGTCCCCGTCCACGGCCAGGGTGACCAGGTCCCCCGGGCTGACGGTGCCGGATTCGACCTGGCCCCGGTGAATGACCAGGCCGGACGGCTCCTTGACCGTGTCGGTCACCTTCATTTTAAAGTGGCGGCCGGTAATGGTGCCGGTGTCCCCGGCCTGGCCGCCGGACTCGGCGTAAAACGGCGTCTGGTCGGCCACCAGCTCGATGGTTTCACCGGGTTCGGCGGTCTTCACCTCGGCCCCGTCCCTGACCAGGACCAGGACGGTGGCGTCCTTCTCCAGGCTGCCGTAACCGACAAAAGCGGTCTTGACGCCTTCGGCGGCCAGGCGGCCGTAGGCCGGGCAGGTCCTGGAAAACTCGGCCACGGACCGGGACTTCTCCCGCTGGCCGGCCATGAGCAGTTCAAACCCGGTCGTGTCCAGTTCGATCTGCTCGCCCCGGACCATGTCCTTGACGATGTCCACCGGAAACCCGTAGGTATCGTAGAGCTTGAAAATAACGTCCCCGGGAATGACGCTTTCCTTCCGGGCCCGGATATCGGCCAGGGTGTCGTTCAATACCCGCAGGCCGTTGTCCAGGGTCTCGGAAAACCGCATCTCCTCGTTCTCGATGACATTGGTGATGAACGATCCGGCGTCCTTGAGTTCGGGATAGGCCCCGGCCATAATGTCGAGCACGGTCAGGGCGGTTTTATGCAGGAAGGGCTTGTCCAGGCCGAGGTTGCGGCCGTAGCGGATGGCCCGGCGCATGATCCGGCGCAGCACGTAGCCCCGGCCTTCGTTGGAGGGCAGGATGCCGTCGCCGATGAGAAAGGCCGCGGCCCGGCTGTGGTCGGCGATGACCCGCATGCAGACGTCGGCGTCAAGGTCCTTGCCGTAAGAACGGCCGGCCAGATTTTCGATGGTCTGGATGATGGGAAAGATCAGGTCGGTTTCATAGTTGGTGATGGTGTTCTGCACCACCGAGGAGATCCGCTCCAGTCCCATGCCGGTGTCGATGCTGGGCTTGGGCAGGGGCGTCAGGTGACCGGAGTCGTCGCGGTTGTACTGCATGAAGACCATGTTCCATATTTCCAGGTACCGGTCGCACTCGCAGCCCACGGCGCAGTCGGGCCGGCCGCAGCCGTGCTCGGGACCCCGGTCGATGAGGATCTCGCTGCACGGCCCGCAGGGGCCGGTGTCGCCCATGGCCCAGAAGTTGTCCTTTTCCCCCAGGCGGACGATGCGGCTTTCGGGAATGCCGATGGCGTTCTTCCAGATGTTGTAGGCCTCGTCATCCTCGCGGAAAACGGACACCCACAGCTTGTCCTGGGGCAGGCCGTAGCCGTTGAGCAGCAGGTCCCAGGCCAGCTCGATGGCCTTTTCCTTAAAGTAGTCGCCAAAGGAAAAATTGCCCAGCATTTCAAAAAAGGTGTGATGACGGGCGGTGTAGCCGACATTGTCCAGGTCGTTGTGCTTGCCGCCGGCCCGGACGCACTTCTGGGAAGTGGCCGCCGTATGGTAATCCCGCTTCTCCTCGCCGATGAAAACCCGCTTGAACTGGACCATGCCGGCGTTGACAAACAGCAGGGTCGGATCCGACTGGGGCACCAGGGAGGAACTGCGGACAATGCGGTGATGACGCGATTCAAAATAATCCAGAAATCTGCTGCGGGCTTCGTTACCTGTCATACCCTCTCCATTTCTATTTCCCGTTTTTCGGGGGTTCGGCCTCGGCGGCGGCGGTGGCCAGGCCCAGCTTTTCCTTGACCCGGGCCTGCAGTTCCTTCAGAACCGCCGGGTTTTCCATCAGGTACTGCTTGGCGTTTTCCCGTCCCTGGCCGATGCGCTCATTGTTAAAAGAGAACCAGGAGCCGCTCTTCTCCACGATGTTCTCCTCGACGCCGATATCGATCAGTTCGCCGGTCTGGGAGATTCCCTCCCCGTACATGATGTCGAACTCCACGTTCTTGAAGGGTGGCGCCAGCTTGTTCTTGACCACCTTGACCTTGACCCTGTTGCCGACCGGGTCCTGGCCTTCCTTGATGACGGCGCTGCGCCGGATATCCAGTCGGACCGAGGCGTAAAACTTCAGGGCATTGCCGCCGGTGGTGGTTTCCGGGTTGCCAAAAAAAACCCCGATTTTCTCACGTATCTGGTTAATAAATATAATGCATGTATTTGTTTTTCCTATAATTCCTGTAAGCTTTCGAAGGGCCTGGGACATGAGCCTCGCCTGGAGCCCCATGTGAGAGTCGCCCATCTCACCCTCGATTTCCGCCTTGGGCACCAGGGCGGCCACGGAGTCAATGACAACGATATCCACCGCCCCGCTTCTGACCAGCATGTCCGCGATTTCCAGGGCCTGCTCGCCGGTATCCGGCTGGGAGACCAGGAGCTCGTCGCTGTTGACGCCCAGCTTTTTGGCGTAAGCGATATCCAGGGCATGCTCGGCGTCGATAAAAGCGGCGATACCGCCCTGACGCTGGGACTCGGCCACGACATGCAGGGCCAGGGTCGTTTTACCGGACGATTCCTGACCGAAAATTTCAGTGACCCGGCCCCGGGGTATCCCGCCGATGCCCAGGGCCTTGTCCAGGGCCAGTGACCCGGTGGAAATGGACGGGACCTTGACCACCGATCCGTCCCCGAGTTTCATGATCGCCCCCTTGCCGTACTGGCGTTCAATCTGTGTCATGGCGGCTTCCACTGCCTTTGCCTTTTCTGATGAGATCCCCATCGCATCCTCCCTGTTTGCTTTTTTGTTATCGGTTGATTTCATGATAGCGCCAACCTGCCTTCCTTAATATTGTGTTACTCCCCTCCAGACAGGGGAAACGTTTTTAACACCGTGTAGACCGCTCCGTTCGGTTTCAGATCGCTGCGGAACAGAATCAGCCGATCGGCCGGAAACGACCGGGGCGAAAACCGCGCGCAGGCGTCCAGGGCGGACACCAGTTTTTCGGGTACAATGGCGTGTTTCACCCGTCCCAGGGTCAGATGAGCCTTGAAGGGGCGCGGCTCTTTAGCGAAACCGGAAACGGCGAGATTTTCCTCCAGCTCGGCCTGAAAGTCAATAAGAGACTGTGTCGCGCCGGTCAGGCCGGCCCAGACCACCCGCGGCCGGCGGGCGTCCGGGAAAACGCCCAACCCCTTGACGGCCAGGTCCATGGGCCGGGTTTTCTCCGTTGAGGCGGCCGCGGAAAGGCAGACCCGCTCTACCGCCTGCTCTGATATTTCCCCCAGGAACTTGACGGTCAGGTGAATGTTTTCCGGCCGGACCCAGCTGATGCGGATGCCCTGGTCAATCAGGCAGCGCTGGGCCTGCCGCAGAACGGCCCTCGCCTCCTCCGGCAGGTCAAAAGCCAGAAAGGTCCGGATCATTGCGCCACCGCCAGCACGATCCGAAGAAGCACATGGGCGATCAGGCCGGCCACGACATCATCGGCGACAATGCCGAACCCGCCGGGCAGCTTCTTCTCGATCTGCCGGATGGGAAAAGGCTTGAGCATGTCCAGGCAGCGGAAAATGAAAAAACCGGCCGTCACCGGCAGCCATTCAAACGGCAGGCTCCACAGCGTCACCATGATGCCGGCGATTTCATCAATGACGATGCAGCCCGGATCGGTTGCGCCGATTTGCTTTTCGGCCCGTCCCGCCGTCCAGACCGCCAGACCGATCGTCAGCGCCAGGACGATCAAAGCCGGCCCGTTTCCCAGAAGGGAGATCAGATAAACAGGCAGCAGTCCGGCCAGGGTCCCGAAGGTTCCCGGGACCACCGGCAGATAACCGACATAACCGCCGGTGGCGGCCATGAGAATGAGGCTGTAAGATCGTTTCATGCCCTGCTTCTATAATGCGAAATAAGCGATGTCAAGACGGAAGAACCTTGTCCGCGGCCCGTTCCACTGCCTGATAAACCTCAAGAATCGGTATGTTACGTTCCACCGCGATCATACGGCAGGCTTCGTATTCCGGGGCCACGCGCACGGCTCCGTCCGGACGGGTGATCTGCTTGGCGGCCACCGGCCCGAAGACGGTATCCACCTTCACGATGCGGCGCGGCAGGATACTGCGGTTGACCGGGTAATGCCGGGCACCGGTGGTGGTGGTTTCCGACAGAATCCGACCGACGATGATATCCCGGCGGGAAAGGGCGCACAGCACCTGGATCATGGTCGCCGGCCGGTTCTTCTTCATGAAGACCGGCACCCAGAACACATCCAGGGCGCCGTCGGCAAACAGCTTTTCCATGACATAGCCGAAAATTTCCGGGTTCATGTTGTCGATGCAGGCTTCCACCATGGCCAGGGGCTCCGGTTCCTCGACGATGACCGGTTCCCCGAACCGGCCGCCGATGATCCTGAGCAGGTTGGGACGGTCCGGGATCTCGCGGGTCCCGGCGCCGTAACCGACCGCGCTGACGGTCATCAGCGGCATGGGGCCGAAACGCGTTGTCAGGGTGGTGAGGATGGCCGCGCCCGTGGGCGTGACCAGTTCGCCGGTCAGGTCCGACCCGTAGACCGGCACCCCCTTGAGAATTTCCAGCGTGGCCGGGGCCGGCACGGGCAGGACGCCGTGGTGACAACGGACCTGACCCGATCCCAGGGGAACCGGGGCCGCGGCCGCTCCCCGGATATCCAGGTATTCGGCGCACAGGGCCGTTCCCACCATGTCCACGATGGCGTCCACGCCGCCGAGCTCATGGAAATGGACCTTGGCCAGGGGACAGCCGTGCACCGAGGACTCGGCCCGGGCGATTTTCTCGAACATGGCCAGAGACAGCTGGCGCACCCGGTCCGACAGGGGGCTGTTCATTATTAATGACTGAATGGCGGCGAAGTTTCTCGGGGGATGACCATCATCAACCCGCACCTCCGCCTTGCGGGCGGCCAGGCCGTTCCGGGACACTGTCTCAACCGTGAGGTCAAAGCCGGCCAGCGGCAGCCGGGAGAGTTTTTCTTTTACCCACTCCACGGGTACGCCCAGATCGATGAGCGCGCCCAGGGTCATGTCGCCGCTGATGCCGGAACCGCAATCGATAAAAATGTCCATCATTACCATCCTGGTGTTTAGGCAGAAGCCTTGATGATTTCCACCAGCAGTTCAGCGGCCCGGACCATATCATCCAGGGCCACGTTCTCCCGCACCGAGTGAATATCCTTCATGCCGGTGCCGAGGACCCCGGCGGTAATACCATGCTGAAAAAAGATATTGGCGTCGGAACCGCCGCCGGATACGGCCTGGCGGATCTCAAACCCCAGGGTCCGGGCCGCCTTCACGGCAGTGGTCACCACCGGGTGGTCCGGCGGAATGTTGAGGCTCTTAAAATCGCTGACCACGGAAACATCCAGAGAGGGATATCCGGCGTGAGGGCAGCGGGCGGCAGCCTCGGCCACGGTTTCACGGAAGGCCGCCACGATCTGATCGGTCAGCTTTTCCAGTTTATCGTCGTTCCGGCTCCGGGCCTCGCCCCGGATAATCACTTTTGCCGGAACAATATTGCTTGCCTGGCCGCCCTCGATGGTGCCGATATTATAGGTGGTTTCCGGGTCCACCCGGCCGGGTTCGAGCCGGGCGATGGCCCGGGCCGCGACCGAGATGGCGTTGACGCCGTCCTCCGGCCGGGCGCCGGCATGGGCGTCCTTGCCATGGATCACGAACTCCAGGCGGTTGGCTGCCGGCGCCTGCACGACGATGGAGGCCGGGTCCGACGTGTCCAGCACATATCCGCGGTTAGCCCGCAGCAGGCCGTAATCAAAATGCTTGGCCCCGACCAGGCCGATCTCCTCGCAAACGGTAAAGACCAGTTCCAGCGGACAGCAGTCGACGCCGGACTCCTTCAGCACGCACATGGCCTCGTGCATGACGGCGATGGCGCTCTTATCATCCGATCCCAGAATTGTCTCACCGCTGCTGAAAAACACCCCGTCTTTGAAAACCGGGGCGATGCCCCGGCCCGGGGAGACCGTATCCATATGAGCAGCGATCAGCAGAGGGTCCAGCCCGGCCCGGCCCTCAAACCGCGCCACCATGTTGCCGCTGTTGCTGCCCGTCCCGGCCAGGGAGTCGTCGCGGACGATGGTCGCCCCCAGTCCTGAAAAGAGCCCGGCGATAAAGCCGCTGACCGCGAGTTCGTCCCTTGATTCACTGTCGATGGTCACCAGCGACCGGAAGGTATCGGCCAGCCGCTCCCTGTTCACCGTCATCGTCCCCATCCTTTCTCATAAAACCGATAAAACCATTGACAGGCGTCGCATACCTGACTAATTTACCGGATAATACTGCGGAAGTGCGCAGCGTTCTGGTGATGCTCCCGGACTTCAAATCCGGTGTGGGGCGCTAACACCGTCCCGGGTGGGTTCGATTCCCATGCACTTCCGCCAATTTTTTTCTAAAATAAACCATTCCCCCAAAACAGCAATAACATTTTCTGTTTTGTCACCACGGAAGATAACCATGGCGGAATTACCGGCAGCAAGAAGGCTGCGGCACGACCGCCATCATGGGAGAAAAAAACGATGAGTGATATCCGCATGACCACCGACATCCGCACGGATTACGATTGTGAAGCCTCCGGCCTGCCGGCGGAGCACTGGGCCGAAGCGGTCTTTTCCGTGGACGGCCACGAAATCGTGCTGGAAGTCAGCGCTGAAGAAGACATTATTGTCGCCATCATGGTGGACGAGGAGACCACCTGGAAAGGCACCCTGAAGGGGCTGACCAAAATGCTGGCGGAGGCCGTCAAGCCGCCGTCGGCTTAGCCCGATATTTCACGAGTCGATTTGGCCGAAGACGCAAGGCGCAGGACGCGAAGTTAAAGAGGCCGGCGTCAGTTGATCTTCGGATTGTCGCCGGATGGGGCCGACGTGAACGATTTCCAGTCCAGGGTCGATCCGTCCCATTTGTGATCCGGGTCCGGCAGGAAGGTCAGCCCGCCGGCAGCCCCGGCCTGGGCCACGCTGGCCAGCAAACATATCACCCAGCCGCCCGGCACCTTCGCCCGGTAAAGGGGCGCGGCCTTGCCCGCCTTGCCGGAGAGATACGACACCATCGGTTCCAGTTCTTCCCATACAAACATATGCGGTCTTTCCTGTTTTTAAAGGTTTCTTATCTTCACCCGCCCGCCCACGGCCCAGTCGTTGTGGCCGCCGGCAATAATGATCAGCCTTGCTCCCGGAACGGATGCCGCCAGCGCCCGGGCATGTTTCACCGGAATGATCGTGTCCCCTTCAGCCCCGATGATTTCCACCGGTCCCGGGTAATGAGAAAGCGCCTCGGCATTATTCCAGTCGCTCCTCAATATCAGCCGGACGAAAATGGCCGGGAAATGTTCCGCGGCCACCAGGGACAATCGGTCAAAGGGAACGATCAGCACCAGCCGGTCCGGTTTGTCGTCAAGCGTCGCCAGATACGAGGCCGGACCGGACCCGATGGATTCGGCGGCCACGCAGACAGGAATGCCGGGGTAGGTTTGCCGGAGAAAAAGATAGGCTTCCTCGGCGGCGCGGTTGAAAGCGGCTTTCGAGGGCACCCCTTCCCGGCTTCCGTAGCCGGGGTATTCCAGGACAAAGACGGAATCGTCGTCCGAAAAACAGGGCATGGCGTAAATACGGTCCGAGGCCTGACCGCCGTTGCCGTGGAGCATGAGCCACACATTCACGGGTGAGGCGGCCATCCGGGCATACCCGATGGTTTCACCGTTCCGGCTCCATGGGGTCAGGCTGTTGTCGTGCGGCCGGTGGGTGGGATAAAACAGAAAGCGTCTTTCGATGGGGGAGCATCCGGCCACGCCCCAGAGAACGATGGCGGTGACCCAAAACCATATGGCTGCTGCTCGCGGACGCATCTCAATCTCCGGTTGATCCAAAAAACACAACGTTGCCCGCGACGCCTGCCCGCGGGCCTGGCTGCAATCATCCTTGAGTTTACCATAACATTTGCGTTAAACTCCGTACCCTGAATCAAGATAATAGCAGAGCGGCCGGAACATGGAAACAGCCCGACACCATATTTTAGAAAATATTCTGAAGACCATCACCGACTCGGATAGCCCGGATCAATCCATGGGCCGCATCGTCCGGATGATCGCCGAGGGATTTTCGACCGATGTCTGCTCGGTTTATGCCTACAATCCGTACGCCAACGCCCTGAAACTCAAGGCCACGGTCGGATTGAGCCCGGAATCGGTCGACGCCATCGAAATGGACGTTCATGAGGGTCTGACCGGCCTGGTGATAGAGACCATGGCCCCGGTTTTCATCAAAAACCCGGCCGCCCACCCCCGCTACAAATTTTATCAGGGAAGCGGCGAGGAGGAGTACCATACCTATCTCGGGGTACCGCTGATATATCACAAGAAGATACTGGGCGCCCTGGTTGTACAGACGCGGACCGAGGAGGGAATCGCCGAATCCGATATCCCCCTGCTGGGAAACATCGCCCGACAGATCGCCGCCACCGTCGCCTTCATTATTCTCCAGGATGATCGCCGGGTAGTCGATGACGCCAAACCGCCGGCGCCGGCCAGGTCAAAAACGGATGACCACCGCACAGCCCTCGGGGAGAATCATCTGCGGGGGGAGGCGGTGTCCGATCAGGTGACTTTCGGCCATGCCCACCTGATGCTGGATACCATTGAATTCGATCATATCCACCCGGCGACCGCAACGGATACGGCCGCAGAGATGATGCGCCTGGAACAGGCCTTTGACCGCGCCGCCGCGCAGATCGAACAGGTAGCCGCCAGAGCGCAGAGCCTTTCGGAACAGGACAAAGCCATTATCGAGGCCCATCTCATGTTTCTGTCCGATAAATCATTGCGACAGAAAATAGCGGCCGGCATCACCCGGGGGGAAAGCGCCGAATACGCCTTGAAGCTGGCCGTTCTACAGTATGTGGACCTGTTTAAATCCATGGACGATCCCTACCTGCGGGAGCGGTATGCAGACGTGATGGACATCGGGCGCCGGGTGCTGGGCAACCTGGTCGGCATCAACGACCGGTCGGATCAGGCCTTCGCCCGCGACACGATCATCATCGCCGCGGATATTTCCCCGGTCGATCTGATGGCCATCCGCCAGCCGCATTTAAAAGGCGTTGTTCTGGCCCAGGGCGGCCGGACGTCCCACACGGTCATCATGGCCAAATCCCTGGAAATCCCCATCGTCATCGGGGTGGAGAATGTGTTTGCCCATGTCCGCGACAATGATTTTCTGATCGTGGACGGCGTATCGGGCATGGTCTATGTAAACCCTGCCCCTGATATCCGGAAAGAATATGAAAGACGCCAGGCGGAAAACAGGCAGGTTCTGAAAAAACTGGAGGGGCTGCGTGATTTGCCGGCGGAAACCGAAGACGGTTTTACCGTCCGGCTCGGCGCCAATATCGGCCTCCTGTCGGACCTGATGCTGGCCAGAGAATACGGCGCCGACCACATTGGCCTGTACCGAACGGAGTTTCCTTTTCTGCTCCGGAAGGCCTTTCCTTCGGAAGAAGAACAGGTCAATCTTTATGCCCGGGCCCTTCAAAAGGCGGAAGGGCGGACACTAACCATCCGGACCTTTGACGTGGGCGGCGACAAGTTTCTGCCCTACCTGGACTATCCCCGGGAGGACAACCCTTTTCTGGGGTGGAGGGCCATCCGCTTGAGTCTTGATCTGGAAGAGGTTTTCCGGGCCCAGATCCGGGCCATCCTGCGGGCTTCGGCTCTGGGCAAAACCCGGATTCTTTTTCCCATGATCACGGAGGTGGAGGAAGTCCGCCGGGTTGCCGCCCTGGTGGCGGAAGAAAAACAGCGCCTGGATAGCACCGGCATTGGTTTTGACAGCGGCATCGAACTCGGCATCATGGTCGAAGTGCCGGCCGCCGTCCCCATCCTTGATCGGCTGTTGCATTACGCGGACTTTGTCAATATCGGTACCAACGACCTGGTCCAGTATCTGCTGGCCGTGGACCGCAACAACAAAAAGGTGGCCCGCCACTTCAACGCCCTTCATCCGGCCGTCATCGCGACCGTCGACCAGATCCTGTCGGTCTGCCGGCGTTACGGAAAACAGGCCTGCATCTGCGGCGAAGCTGCCTCGATCCGAGAATGCATTTTCCTGTTTGTCGGCATGGGCGCGGATCACCTGAGCATGGTGCCGTCCGCCATCCCCGCGGCCAAGGCATTTATCCGGTCTATCAGACGGGTGGACGCGGAATCCGCTTTACAAGCCTGCCTGAAGATGGAAACCGGTGATGAAATCAAGTCGTTTATCGCGGCCCGACTGGCGTCTTCTGTTTAACCGCCATTGCCGTCTCATCAGCATGCCAGGCGACCGTCCGTCGACATAACCTGCTGAAATATCTGGACAGAAATCCGCCGGGCCACAAAACAATTGACAGGCCGGAAATAATTTACTAAACAATTTCAGATTAAAACACGTCTTTTATATTCCCATCGTTGAACATGCAGCAATAGTTGACGCCATGAATATGGCGTGGGGTTATGGACAATAATTAGGATCCGTTTATGGCCGTTACCGCTTTTTACCAGGAACAACTGGACCGGATTGACAGCATCCTGCAGAAGGACCTGAATAATGTTGACATTCATTTTGTTCTGCTGATCGATATGTCAGGCCATATCATTGCCCGATGGGATAACGGCAGCAAAGGGTTTGATGCCTATGCCCTGGCGGCCCTGGCAGCGGGAAGCTTCGCGGCGGTAAAGGCCATGGCGACCATCGTGGGGGAAACGGATTTTCCCATGCTGTTCCATAAGGGGAAAAAGGAAAATATTCACTTCAGCCTGGTCGGCGACAAATTTCTTCTCATCACGATCTTCGGAAACAACATGACGCTGGGCTTGCTGCGGCTGATTGTGAGCGAGGCGGTGAACAAAATCAAGAAAGCGCTGACAGCCTGACCAACGAACCGGAAAAAAGGCCGTCACAAGGAGGAAAAGGCGTGGCCAAACGGAAGGAAGGACAGCCGGCAGGCGGCGACAGCGCATCCGCGGATGAGCTGTTTGAGTGGCATGAACCCCCCAAAACCAGAAACGGCGCCTCCATCGCCTTTCCGTTGCGCACCCTCAAAACCATTATCTGGTCCATTGACTGGGAAATCACCGATGAAGTCCTGCTGCAATTGAACGAAGAACTCGACCGGCTCAAGCAATTCTATCAGGACGACAAGACCATCATCAAGTTTCTGCAGCTTCTGGAAGCTGTCGGCAAATACATCAAAAAACGCAAAGGCAAATCCCATCCCGAATCCGTCATCCTGCTGCGGGAACTCTTCAATGAACTGGAACGCATCGTCTTTCTGATCGGGATGTCGGAAGTGGAGCGAAAGGCCCGGCTGCGCAAACAGATCCAGGAGTTTATCGCGCTGAAGAAAAAGCTGGCCGCTTTGCGGGAAGCGGGAGGATCTCCCGCCCCCGTAAAACCGGCTCCCCCAAAAGCGGCACCGGTGGCGAAGAAACCTCCCGCAGCGGCAAAGAAGACACCCCCGGAAATAAAGAAGCCCCCCGCGGAGGTGAAAATATCTGCCACGGAAACGAAAAAAAAGACGGCGCCGGAGTTCAACCCCGAAGCCTTCCGGCGGATAATTCTGGATGAGGTGGCTGTCCTGGTCAGGGAAGAAATTAAAAAGCTCAAAGCCGAGCTGAAGGAAATGCTTAAGGGCATCTCTAAAAATTAGAATTTGGGTTCGAGGTCAAGGCGCGCTAAAGTTTTAACCGATAGAAACGCCACCTGCCTCCGTTGTCCGCCCCGCCGTCTTCACCTTCTTTCAGGAACAGGCATTGACACGCAGAATCGGCCCTGTTATAGATAACGGCCACAATAAAGGCTTTTTTATCCAGTTACATCCTTTTGTTACTATTGGTTATATTTGATCCGATGACTGATTCGACACCCGATCCGAAGCCGAACGCCGCCCCGGATGCCGCTTCCGGCATCCGAAAAAATTTTCTGCGCCAGGTACTCCGCCTGGCCGGCCCTTACTGGAACTGTGAACGGCGCCTGAAAGTCCGGGCCATGACACTCCTTCTCCTGCTGCTCACCATGTCCCAGGTCGGCATTACCATATGGGGCAACTACTGGAACCGGGCGCTCTGGGACGCGCTCGAGCAAAAGGACGTCCGTCGCGTGCTGATTCAGGTGGCCATCTTCGCCGTGATTCTACTCGTTTCCATGGGCGTTACCGCGGCCCACCTCATGACCAAGCGCTGGCTGCAGATCGACTGGCGCGCCTGGCTGACCGAACAACTGATGAGCAAATGGCTGGAAAACGGGCGCCACTTCCGGTTGTCCTTAAGCGGAGAAGGCAGCCACGACAACCCCGACCAGCGCATTGCCGAGGACATCCGCATTGCCACGGAAAGCGCCATCGGGCTGGGTCATTCCTTTGTTTTCGCCCTGCTGATCCTGGGGTTGTTTGTCAATATCCTGTGGTCGATATCGGGAGCCATCGCCGTGCCGGGCACCGAAGTGAAGATTCCGGGCTACATGGTGCCCCTGGCTTTTCTCTACGCGGGCCTTGGCACCATATTCGGCTCCCTGGCCGGCCGGCCGCTGGTGCGGGCCACTAATGCCCTGCTGACCGCCGAGGCAACCTTCCGCTTCGGGTTGTCGCGGGTGCGGGAAAACGCGGAATCCATCGCGCTGGTACACGGCGAGACCGTCGAGCGGTCCGGCTCGTCGACCCGATTCAAGCAGATCGTGCAGCAATGGAACCGGCAGTCACTGGCGTACATGGGATTGAGCTCTTTCGGGACGGGATACGGCGGGCTGCTGCCCGTTTTCCCGATCCTGATCGCGGCGCCCCAGTATATCAGCGGCGTGATGACCCTCGGTGCTCTGATGCAGGCGGCGCAGGCGTTCGGACAACTGACCGGATCGCTGTCCTGGCCGGTGGACAACATCGGCGCCATCGCCAACTGCCGGGCTTCGGCCGAACGCGTCCTGTCGCTTTACGAAGGTATCCAGCAGCTGGACGCCGACACCCACGGACCCGGCGTCCAGCTTATTGCCCTGGACCGGAAGGAAAGGCCTCGCCTGGTGGTCGATGACCTGTGCATTGCCGACCGCCGCAGCCGTGTCACGGAAGGCGCGACGGCAACCGCGGGGCGGATGCTGCTTGAGCACTTCAGCCTGTATGTCCCCCGGGGCGAAAAGGTGCTGATCACCGGTGACCCCGACGTGACGGCCTGCCTGTTCAAAGCCATCGGCGGTCTCTGGCCCTGGGGCAGCGGGAAAGTAATGCTGCCCGGAGACGGCGACAACATGATGTTCATCGCCCACCGGCCTTTTCTGCCGGAAGGCACCCTGCGCCAGGCGCTCTGCTACCCGAGCCCGCCTAACACCTTCACTTCCATTTCCATTCGCCATGCCCTCGAATGCGTTGGCCTTATCCGGTTTATGCGGCGCCTGGATGAAAAGGACAACTGGGAAGAGGTGCTGCCGCTGCGCGTCCAGCAGCAGCTGGGTTTCGCCCGCGTTCTGCTCCACCAGCCGACCTGGCTGGTGATGGAAGAGGCCACCAGTTCCTTCGACCCCAAGGGAGAGATGCGGATATTCGAAATGCTCAACCGCGAGCTGCCCAACATGACCATGTTGAGTTTCAGTGTCTATTCAAGACTGCGGCCGCTGCATCACCGCACGCTCATTGTCACCCGGGACGGTGAGACCAAGGTTCTGTACGGCCGGAAACAGAAGCGGAAACCCTCTTCCGCCAAGAGTCCTAAACCTAAATCCGGCGACGTTTCTTCTGATCCGTCAGCGGCCTGACCGATGGAAACTACTTAAATCTCGGCGGCAGCCAGCCTCTCTCGACGCACTCGCGGAAACACCACTCCGGCGTGGTTTCGGTACGGTAACTCCAGAAAAACCAGCCCCGGCACTGCTCAAAGGCAAGAAGCTGCGCGGCACCGTACGCGCGATAGGCCACATCCAGCTCGAACCGGCTCATGTCCCGGAGTGCCCGTCCGTATGGCCCTTCGGCCCAGAGCGAAACGACTTCCAGGTTCAGCCCCAGGCTCCATTCCCCCACGACCGTGGGCAGCTTCAGCTCGCTGTTTATTTCCCCGATCTCCCGGCGCCACAGGTTGCCCGCCTTGTCCAGATGGCCGTGAATGTCCATATCAAGGTCTTCGCGGTTGAAACACTGGTAACGATGAATGTCAAAAATAACGTTCTCGAACTGCGGCGGCTGCATGAAGTCTAAATACTCACGGTGGGTGCGGAATCCGTCGTGAAAGACGATTGCCGCCCGCTCCGGCGGGCAGTGAACGCGAATGGCATCGTAGGCCCGCAGATAATAAGCTTTCAGTATGTCGGTGGGCACGTCCCAGCGGGGTTCGTTGAGCAGCTGGATGCCGTAAAGGGCGGGAGCGGAACCATAATGCTCGGCCAGCCGGCCCAGAACCTCGACCGAGTGGGAGATATATTCCTCTTGCGTGTGCCATTCGCAGACATCCTTGATGCCGCCGTTATCAAAGCCGTTCTGGCAGCCGGCAGCCGCGTGAAGGTCAATGATAATCCGGAGATCCAGCTCCGCGGCCCAGTCAAAAGCGCGATCCAGAACGTCCAGGCCGCCTTCGACAAAGGGGCGGGGATTGGCGCCGTAACTGCGATGATACGGGTACGGCGGGCCGAAAATCCAGTGTCCGACCGGGATGCGCAGGGTGTCGATGCCCACATCGGCCAGCCAGGCAAAATCCTCCCGGGTGATGAACTGGTTCCAGTGGGCGCGCAGCCTGGCCGGCGCGTCCCGGCCCAGTTCCGCGCACCAGGTGGTTTCATCGGTCGCCGCCAGCCCGTCGAACAGGCTCGGTTTCATCCATTTCTCCAGCAGCAGCCAGCCGCCGAGATTGACGCCGTGGATGTGATCAGATGACAGGGGCGCATTGTTTTCCGTCATGGTTCTTTCTCCCGGTCCCATCGGCACGGATTCCGTTCCCCGCGGGTCCCGCCGATGGATATGGGACCGTTGAGGGGAAAAAAGACAGTGAGTTTATCGATCTGACATATAATATCGCACATGCGCTCAGAATCAAATCCATAATATCCGGGTTGCACTCCGCCGGCCCGCCTTGTTACAGCGGATCCGTTTCCCGCCCTTTTACCAGGCGTTGAAACGATTCGGCGTTAAACAGATAATCCGCCAGCAGGGTATTCCCGTTTAAATTAAAATGCGTTCCGTCCTGAAAAAATTCCACTCGGGAAAGCATCGTTGGATATCGGTTCCTGAAATATTCCGTGAAATCCTCACATTCCTGATTTGTTTTTCCCGCGACTTTCGTGATCACCTGCCGGTCCCATTCTTCCATGAACAGCCAGGCTTTGATCATGTTCTCCGGAGTCTTCGCTTCCTCCACCTGGTGTTTTTCCATAACCTGTCTGGCCTCTTTAAAATCAACGTCGGCCGGCCAGATACAGGGAGAAGTGGCCAACATAACGCTTACCCCGCTGTCACGGTATAACTCGATTATTTTCTCCAGACGGATACCGAAAGCGAACCCGGGAATAGTGCGGTTCAAGTCCGAAGCGAAAAAGTTCAGCCAGCGGCCGGCATATTCATCTGAGTTCTCATCAAACTTCTGGTTTTCCGGGAATTCTTCCGTAATATTTGCAAATAAACCTTCAATCAGATGAGCATATATTAACCGGTAAACATAATATCCGAGAGCGGTTTTGCGGACAAACCAGTTTTCGCGAAACCGCTGATTAATTGTATTCATGTTGGTGTGATGCTTCGAAAAATCGTTCAGGAAGTCATTCCAGACCGGCATGATAATGACCATGTCCGGATTCAAGTCCAGAAAACCGTCATGGGTTGAAGGGGATTTTGAAGAAAAGTACAATAGCTGTTCGGTCGAACAGCCGGGTATGCCGAGATTGATGATTTCAAATTGTCCCGGATAATAACTGTTCAACTTTTGTTCAAGTATGTAGGGCCAGGTCCTGTAAAAATCAGCATGGCCGTATGTCGTGGAGCCGCCCAGCGCAAGGATCCTGAATTGTCCCGACTTTTGAGAACTGATCAGTTCCCGGAAGCGGCTTCCATTGCCCTCCGGAAGTGCCGGAAGATTCTGCTTCCGCCCGAGAACCAGCCTGACGTCATCGAACACCGCATTTTCTCTGTCCGCGCCCAATACCACCCTGATGTCTTTCGACGCATCGTTTTTCGGGAAAACGACGCTGATCAACTGCCATCGGCCGTCTCCGGGGTGATAATTAATATTCATCAGGTCATTGGATTCCAGCTGGACATAAGCATTTTGCTCCTGGCTGGTTTTAATCCAGGCCGACAGAATATATGGCCCGCTATTATTTTCTCCGGTTACCGCTTTCTTCTGAAAGACCTGTCCCCGGATCAGAATCCCGACGGCATTTTTATCGTGCCCATCACTATACGCCAGCGTCGTATTGTCGGACATTGTCCAGCCTGGAGGAAATCCTGCCGGGCTTATGTCTTCAAAACCGTTATTTGCCAGGGTAAGGTGATGAATCGGCGGTTGACGCCCGGGAGAGAATTCCCGGGGAGTTAACCGTGACTCCAGTATTTTTTCCTGATTGAGGCGGCTTGATTTGAAATAATATTTTTTGTGTTGCATGAAAAATATGATTTCCGTGGCCGCCAGCAGACCCGCCAGGAAAAAAACAATGACAAGAAACGATCCGCAGATATTTTTAGTTGTGTTATGCAATTCAGGTGCTTCTCTTGATCCCGTCACCCCTCTTGAAAAACCCCTCCAGCGACACCGGCACCCGCCCGGTGATGGGCAGTTGGCCCAGCAGCATCCGGGCCGTTGTTTCCTGGGCGATAGGAGTTTCGCCGTAGGTGACCAGGAACGGATCCATGAAGGCCAGTTCATACAGATGGTAAGGGCTGCACCAGGAGATGAAGGCGTATTTGACGCCCGGCCGGGCCAGGTGAAAGCCGCTCATGAGGGAACGGATCTGCGGGCCGTGCAGGCGCGGGGTAGCCCAGCCCCACTGGATGGGATAATAAAAGCCGGTCAGCACCGCATCAAATTCCCCCGCCTCCACCCGGTCATACATCTCTTCCGGCCATGGATTCCGCAGGCTGGTAACCCGATGCCCGGCTTCAGTCAAGGTCTTTTCAAAAATGTCGATACCGAAATCATCACGGTTGGAGATAAAAATGCTGGCGACGCGCGCGCCCGGCTCCAGTAACAGGGGTATCCAGCCGCGGCTGTCGGTAAGCAGCGTGATGGATTTTTCCGCCAGGCGTCGCGCCGTCGGCCGACAGGGCGAATCAACAAAGATCTTTGGTGCCTCCGGATCAGCAAAAGGTTTCAGGCCGGGCCGGTGCAGGCCCATTTTCGCTTTCATGGTCAGAACCCGCCGCACGGATTGGTCGATTCGTTCGGCGGTCAGCCGTCCGGCCTCCAGGCACTGCTCGAGGCAGTCGACCGTTCCGGGAACGTTCCGGACGAACAGCAGCATGTCGTTGCCCGCATCCAGCGCCAGAACGCAGCGTTCCATCCAGGGGGCGTGCATGGAGACTCCGCCCATATTGATGGCGTCGGTGATAATCACCCCCTCGAACCCGAGTTCCCGGCGCAGGACGTCCTCGATCAGGGGCCGGCTGATTACCGACGGCCGTGGAAACCGGGGATCGCCGTGCCCTGGGTCCAGGGCCGGGCAGGCCAGGCAGGAATTCATGATGGACCACACCCCGGCCTCGATGGCTTTTTTGAACGTATATCCACTCAACTCATGCCACTGCTGCTTTGACAGCGGATTGACGGCCGTGGTCAGGTGCTGATCCCGGTCATCGAACCCGTCCCCCGGGAAATGCTTGGCGCAGGCCGCCATGCCCAGGGACTGGATGCCGCGGATCTGCGCGCAGGCCAGCCGCGCCACCTGTTCGGGGTCTTCGCCGATGGAGGCCACGTGCCGCAGATAATCGCGGGTGCCGCACAGATCGACGATGGGGCTGAAGGTCCAGTTGTATCCCGCCACCAGATTTTCCATGGCAATCGCCCGGCCGAGGTCATAGGCCAGCGCTTCATCATCGGCCGCGCCCAGGGCCATCTGGGACTGGAACAGCGTGCCGCCCTCAATCCGGTCGCCGCCGCCCTTGTCCAGATCACCGGTAATGAAGATCGGCACCTTGACCGCGGCCTGTAGTTCCCGCGCCAGCGCCCGGCTCTCTTCCAGCGATCCGCCGAAGTAGTGCACGCCGCCCAGGCAGTATTGTCCGGCCATCTGCACAATGTCGGCCGGCGAGACAAAACCGTCTTGCAGCAGCGGAACCAGCAACTGGCCGATCCGTTCGCGCGGCGAAAGCGAGGACAGGGTCTTTTCTACCCATTGCCGGTCAGCGGCTTCAAGGTCCATATCATGACATCCCTTGTCAATCGATTGATTTTCCCTGCCGATATCCCTGCGCCGCACCTGGCGTTTATTTACATCGGCATCTTTCTGAATCCGTCAACCTGCGGACGCCAGAAGGGATCAAATTGAGACAGGTTCGTCCCTTTGCTTACCTGGGCATGATAAAAGGATGATTGGTCTTTCACAATGCCGACGTGCTTCATGTTGTTGAAAAACACCAGGAACCCGGCGGCATAATTTCTATCTCCCGATACGGCCGGAAGGCTCATGTACAGTTTGCGGGCGGTTGTCCGTTTGATGAAAATTCCGTTTTCCGTCATGATGCGCCACACAAAACCGGAGCAGTCGAAACTTTTCATGCCGCAAGCGCCCCAGACATAGGGCCGGCCGAGGTAATTCTCGATGGTTTTCTGCATGCCGCCCCACCGGTCGCCTGCCTCGTCTTTATGCGGGAGCGACTGGGCGACGGCCGCGGTAACGGCAGCCGCTCCGATCCATACGGATACCAGAAAAATAAAAAGATGGCGTTTCATTTCACGGCGCTCCCCAGAAGAAGCCCCAGGCCGATAAAAAGGCCGGCCAGAAAAATGGCCACGGATTTATTGTCTGCTTTCAACTGGTCGGCAAAATGTACGCCAGGGGTCAGCCAGTCGAATATTTTATAAGCGACAACAAAACCGGCCAGTCCGATGAACAATGAGATTAAAATGGAAGTCGCGTAATTTAAAAGACCCAAATGGACACCTCCGAATTTAAAAGTTATTCCATCCGCCGGATCCGCCCCTCCTCACCGGCGGCGATCACGCCCTGTTTACGGATCGTATCGACCAGCAGTTCCCGCAGGGGAAGACCCGTATTGATATAACTTTTGCCTTTGAGCATGGCGTAGCCATCTCCGCCGGTCGACAAAAAATCAGGAACGGCCACGGTGTAACGGGCCTCGGCATCCATAGGTTGCCGGTCTCTGCCCACCCGGACATTGCCCACCTGCCGTCCGCGCACATCAAAATAAATCCCGGAAACCTGGAGAAACCCGCCGTCTTCTTCTTCCCTCGCTCCGGAGACGGACCGTTTCAGCATTTCTTCGATCTCCCGTCCGGTCAGTCCGGTGACCAGCAGTTCGTTGGCGTACGGCATGGCCTTGAAGACGTCTTCGACGGTCACCGGGCCTTGTTTAATGCTGGCGCGAAGGGCGCCGGCGTTGATCAGGGCGATGTCGGCGCCGGTGTAAGCTGCCATGACATCCGTCACGAAATTGCCCAGGGCGGTTTCTTCACAGCGGATCCGCTCCCGCTCCCCGTCGAGAAACGTATCGGCCCGGCCGATGACTTCCTTGTACTGGTCTCCCAACCGCCTGTCATAAGCAGCCACGATATCGGCGATCCCGGCGTCTCCTGGCATACCGGCGACGATGGGGATGTAGCTGTTCCGGATCAGCCGCGCCATTTTCGTTACCGGGTCGATTTCCAGATCGATACGTCCCAGGTAGCGCCCCTTTTCAAAGGCCTGCAAAACAGGCACGTTGCCCACGAGGCGATAGGGAGAAAGAAGGATCTGGTCATGGCCGCCGATAATTGCCGCCAGGCCCGGGATGGCCGCGGCGATTTCGCGGTCGGTCTGATGACGGCTGTGAGACAGCAGGATGACCGGGCCCCTGGATTTGACCGCTTCATAGGCTTGACGAACAGCGCCGACGGAATCCAGAACATCCAGGGTCGCCACATTGGTATCCTTGGTCGTGGTCAGCAGCTCCCGGGTGGTGACCCCGATAATGGTGACGGATACGGCTTCATTCAAGTCAATGGCCAGATAGGGATCACACAGCAGCCGCCCCCCGTTCTTTTCCACGATATTGGCGCTCAAGAACGGAAAGCCCGCCTGCTTCTTCAGGCTCAGGAAATTATCCAGGCCGAAATCAAATTCGTGATTTCCCACCGCGGCGGCATCCACGCCCATGGCGTTGAGACATTTGATGTCCGGCTCGCCGCGGAACACAGTCGACATGGGCGTGCCCTGCAGGATATCCCCGGCCACCAGGACGATGGTGCGGACATGGTTCCGGTTGTTCTCCTCGCGGATTCCCCGAACCAGATAAGCCATGCGGGCGATGCCGCCGGTTTCAATGATACCCCCCTGTTCGTCTTTAACCTCAAACGGCTTTAAATGGCCGTGGAGATCGTTAAAAAAAAGAACCGTCAGGGGAATCGGCGCCGCCGGGTCCGGCTTGGCAACATGACCGGCGCACCCGGTCATCCAGCCAATCAAAAACAGCACAAAGAAAATTTTAAGCGTTCTGAAGACAGATCGGAATTTCATCAAGGGTTCCTCATCTTGGGGCTTTACGGAATCGTCTCCACGGCGGCGAACTTCGGCTCATGTAAAGGAATCAGGATGTCCGCCCTGGATTTGACGTCCAGCATGATATCATAGGCTTCGCAGGGATTCACCGGGGTACCCGGCGGTATGACCTCCATTTCCATGCCGGTGATTTCCGGCGGCGGAAAAAAGTTTTCCTCTATCACGCAGAACCCGGTAATGGCCGCCCTCCCCTTGGCGGTTTCAATCCAGACCGTCAGCCCGCCCGGCGTGTGGGCCGGGGTATGGGTGACGGAAATGCCCGGCAGGATTTCACCGTCCCCGGTCACGGTCCGGATCTGGCCGTTTTCCGCCACCTCATCAATAAAGTCCTCCATATAGCGAAAATCCAGGGGATGAGGGTGGCGGATCTGTTCCAGTTCCTTTTCGTGGCAATATATCGTCGCATTCACGCATTTGTAATCGTTCTCGCAGTGGTCATTGTGCAGATGGGTGTGAATGATAACGTCGATGCTTTCCGGCGTCAGATTATATCGGGCCAGCCCCTCCTCAAAGGTATAAATTCTGCCGCCGATGGCCTGTTCCCGGGCCGGCGACTGGATCGGCTTCATCTCTCCGGTATCCACCAGGACCTTCCTGTCCCCGCCCTCGATGTACCAGCAGTAAATAGGAATGGTATACGGTTTGCCGTACCCGTGCTGATACGTCATCATGCCCTTGTCGAACACCTTGGTCCCCATGACGATCGGATGAATTCTGTATTGCATCATGCGCCTCCAGGGGAATGGCGGTTTCCGGGTATCATCTATCTTCCCATAACATCCGGACGGTTGTGCGTTTTACCGCCGGACGAATCCGTAATGGGTACCCGCAGAATGATTATATCTCATTCCGGCAGCCGGATTTCAAGTTTTTCCTAGGGGGAGCCGCTGTGTGTACTCAAGAATAACTGTTCTCTGGGCAGGAGTTCATGGTAAAATACAGGGTCATTATGACCAGGAGGATAAAAGCACCACGGGAAAAGTTCATTCTTCATTCCTCAATGCTCCGGGTTAGAATACGAACAGATCCGCGCCACCGGTGACCGGTATGGTGGCGCCGGTGATGAAGCCGGCGTCTTCACCCGCCAGAAAAACAGCCAGGGAAGAAACCTCTCCTGGTCTGCCCAGTCGCTTCATGGGCGTCCGCGCCCTGATCCGGTCAAGCATTTTGGGATCATGCAGTTGGACCGCTTCTGTTTCGATAAAACCGGGGAGAACCGCGTTAACGGTGATTCCATGCCCGGCCCCTTCCAGTGCCAGGGATCGGGTCAGACCGATCAGGCCGGCCTTTGAAGCGCCATAACCCGGCTGGGCAAAGGCGCCGCTCAAGGCGACAAAAGATGACATATTGATGATCCGGCCCCACCCGTTTTTTTTCATATATGGCCAGACTGCCTGAATACAGTTAAACGCGCCGGTCAGATTGACCTTCAGGTCCCGTTCAAACATCTGCAAGTTCTGGTGTTCCAAGGTGGCCATATTGTCCATGACACCGGCGTTATTCACCAGGATATCCACCTCACCCAGTTGTTCGGAAACTTGCGCGACGGCTTTTTGAATCTGATCCGGATGGGTCACATCCATTTTCAGGGCCAGGCTTTTTTGACCCATTGCCGCTATTTCTTCGGCTGTTGAAACCGTCCGGACATTTTCACTGCCGGCAAAATGGGCGGCCAGAATACTGTATTGGCCCAGTTGCTCTTTGTCGGGGCGCTCTGATTCCATCAGCAAATCCGTGACCGCGACATTGGCCCCGGCCGCGCCTAAAGCCAGAGCAACGGCCCTGCCCAGACCTCTTGAGGCGCCGGTCACCAGTGCTGTTTTACCGGATAAAGTCATTATGTTTTCCTTCTAAACCCGCCGCCTGGTGTCGATACCAAGAAGCCCGGCCAGGTTGCCGCCGAATATCTTCCGGCGGTCGTCATCGGTGATCGCCGGGTATCCATACCCCTTCTGCATGTCTTCTGGTATCTGAAAGGTTCTCATGCCCCGTACGGCCTGGGCCATCTGAAAGGCGAATCCGGCGTAATCGGTTCCCCAGATGATTTTATCGGGTCCCACCCAGCGAAGGGCTTCACCGATGATGGTCGCAAACTTCCGGGGGGCGCAAATAGCCCAGGGGACCAGCAGCGACAGGCAGACATAAACGTTGGGGTGTCCCATGGCCACCATGTTCAAATCATCGCAGTAAGGATAGCCCATGTGAAAGGCCACGATTTTAAGGCCGGGGAAATCCCGGGCCACATCGTCCAGTTGAATGGGCAGGGAGTGTTTGGACTTTCCCGGCGGCACCCAGCAGAATCCGGTGTGGATATCCAGTACGATACCCAGTTCTTCGGCTTTCTTGTAGAACGGCCACAAATCCGGATCATTGATATAGGTGTCTTCCGGCGGATAGAACTTGAAGATGCGGGCGCCTTTTTCCTTGACCCAGTATTCCAGCTCCCAGATGGTGTTATTGACGCCCTTGTGTTTGATGGGGCTGATATTGGGTTGATACATGAAACGGTTCGGGTTGGATTCCACTACTTTGGCCATTTCACCGTTGGACACCCAGCGGCTGGTATAGCCGGTGGTGTCCATCATGGATTCCGGCAGAAGACAGGCGATATCCACGCCGTATTTGTCCATGGCGGCCAGGAGCTTCTGCGGGTCGGCCGTTTTCATCATCTCCCATTCTTCCAGACCGGCAAAGGCTTCCGGCGGCATGCCCGTGACCATTGGCCGGGCAATATTGTCAATGGCCCGCCACCACATCCGGACCCCGGGGAAATGGTTGATGTGCTCCATGTCGCCGATCAAATGAGGCTCGGGGTCGATCTTGAAATAATCATCCCTGGGTTCGGTCATATCGGTTCTCCTTTTCATTTCTTATTTATGCGGCCGTTATATCTGGGGAAGGTCTTTTATTTTTGATTTGAACAGGTTCATCTTCTTTAAAAGCTTCGGGGTATCAAGAAACAACTCGGGGTAATATTTCTCCATGCCGACAGCCGGATTCACCGAGCATCGGGCCCAGTTGGCAGTCATTAAATCCATGTAACACCGCTGACACCTTATGCATTTTACGATATCACCGGTGCGGCCCTCTTTTACTTTTACCGGCCAGAACGGATCCGCGATGGCCTGGCGGCCAAGGGAAATCATATCGGTTTTTCCTGATGAAATCGCCTTTTCAGCGGTTTCAGGATTGATAAAGTTTGGGGTGATAACCGGAAGTCCGCCGGACGCCTCCTTAAAGCCGGGCGCCCATTTCGTGAATTCATCCTCGCCGTCAGGAGCGAAGGCGGCCGCGGGATTTTCATATGATCCCTGGGAAACGTTCAGAAAATTGACGCCCGCGTCCTTGCACAGGGCGATCACTTTCTTCACCTCTTCATGGGTGATGCCGCCCGGCATCAGCTCATCCCCTGAAAGCCTTACGCCCAACGCCTTTTCCGGACCGATTTTCTCGCGCGTTTTTACAATGATGTTTGTGAGAAACCGGCTTCTGTTTTCGAGGCTTCCGCCATATTCATCATGACGGTGATTGGAACGGGGAGACAGAAACTGATGCAGCAGATATCCGTGCGGGGCATGAATTTCAAGCGCATCGTAGCCCAGTTTGTAGGCAGCGCTTGCCTGCACGGCAAACCGGTCTTCCAGATCAATGATTTCCTCGCGTGTAAGTTCGCGTGGCGTGTCGCCATCGACCACGTGTAACAGTTCAGGAGACACAGTGCCGATCGTTTCCAACGCCCAGGTCCTGAAGCCTTCGTATTCTTCGTCATTCATTTTACTTACCTGGCTAAAGTCGGGAACGATCTTTTCGATCTCTTCGCCACCGAACTCCCGCGCGAGTCTTTTGACCTGTTTTTCCCATCCTTTGTTTATATTTCTTAAATCGGTTCTCATGGGGATGGCTGAAGGCGCGCCTGCCGGGCAATCTCTCGATTCCACATGGGGATGCCCTTGTCTTCCCCATCCCGGGCTGAGCTGGATGCATATTTTACAGCCTGAAAAATGATGGATCATCTCCGTCAGTTCGCTGTGAAAACGGTAGTACCGTTCATCGGTCATAAGGCTTGGGTTCAGGCACTCCTGCCCCCCCCAGCGATGGGGATTCATCACCACGCATTCGGTGATGATCAGTCCGAAGCCTCCTCTGGCCCGCATCGCATACCAGGCTGTTCCCTGATCGCTGTGGTAACCGTTCGGTCCCGTATAGCCCATATTCATCGGGGACATGGCGATTCTGTTTTTTACTTCTACGTTGCCGATCTGGATGGGTTCAAATAATGATTTGTAACTCATAATAATTCTCCTTTTTTAAGAAACGGTCGCTTTAACTTTACGCTGGTTGCATCAATTTCTATCCGATACTTCTGTCATGGCCCTGCCAGAACGTCGCCTTGATTTCCTTTTTTAAAACCTTTCCGATGATGGATGTGGGCAACCTGTCCCAGAACACAACCGCCTTGGGGCATTTATACCCGGCCAGTCGTTTTTTACAGAAAGCGATCAACTCTTCTTCGGTAGCTGTCCGGCCGGGTTGCAGAACCACCACCGCTTTTACGATTTCACCCCACCGGGGATCCGGCGCCGAGACCACGGCACATTCCGCCACGGCTTCATGCTGATAGAGAACATCCTCAGTCTCCTTGGGATAGACGTTTTCTCCGCCGGAAATAATCATGTCCGCCTTGCGGTCTGTCAAAAACACATAGCCGTCTTCATCCATAAAGCCCATGTCGCCGGTATGGTACCATCCGTCCCGCAAGACCTCGGCGGTTTTCAACGGGTCTTTCCAGTAGCCGGCCATGATGTGTTTGCCGGTGACGCATATTTCGCCGCTTTGCCCGCGCGGTAACTCCCGGCCCTGGTCATCGGCGATCTTTATCCGGGAGCAGGGGGCGGCTTTACCGGCACTGGCCAGCAGGCGTGAACGCGGTCCTTCAATGTCGTGGTCCCGGAAACTTAACACCGTGGCCGCGCCGCCGGCGGTTTCGGTGGCCCCATACCCTTGAGAGAAAATATTGCCGAACCGCCGGATGCATTTTTTTAGGACTTCCGTGGGGAAGGGACTGCCGGCATAGGTCATGTAAATGAGGCTGGAAATATCGTATTTGCCGGCGTCCGGATAATCGACCAGCCAGCCGTAAATGGTCGGCACCATGTTGATATGGGCGCACTGTTCATCCTGGATCAGCCGCAGAATTTCGCCCAGGTCCATCTTGCGGTTGATGACGGCCTTGCCGCCAATGGACAGGGTCAGCAGCACCGGCCACAGGGAAACATGAAACATGGGCAGGACCATACAGGTGGAAAAGCGCCGGCCCGGCCCCAGGTTGGCCAGTTCCGTGGCCGCCGTGAGCACGGCATTGCCGACCGTGGTCATGAGGTTCCGGTGGGTCAGCATGACCCCCTTTGGAAGACCGGTGGTGCCGCCGGTGTACATGAGAATGGCCAGATCCTGTTCGTCTACTGGCGCATCAGGTACCGGCTCTCTGTCCGGATTCGTCTTGATCAGCTCTTCGTAGGACAGATACCCGTCGATAAAATTCTCAATGGAGATCCAATGCCTGATATTTTTCAGTGAGCCCTGGATAGAACGAGCCCGGTCTTCAAATCCCTGCCCCACCAGAAACAGGGTCGATTCGCCGTGATTGATGACGTAGGTCAGCTCTTCATCAGCCAGGCGGTGGTTCTGCGGGCAGACGCAGACCCCGATCTTGGCGGCGGCAAAATAGATTTCCACGTACTGGCTGCAATTTTCCGCCAGGACCGCCAGGTGATGGCCTTTTTTACACCCCAGCCCGATCAGGGCATTGGCCAGGCGGTTGACCCGGGCGTTGAGTTGCCGAAAGGTCATGCGGGTCTCTTCAAAGACAATCGCCTCCCAGTCCGGGAAATGGTTGGCGCCGTTAATTGGGATGTCGCCTAAAGTGTACATCATTCCTCCTTTTCTTATGGCCACGACTTCGGGAACCCCTGAAACTGCATGATCATGTTGCGGCTCATTTCATTGGAAATGGGCGAGAACTGGATCTGGAAGGCGTCCCGGAGATAGCGCTGCATGGGATACTCGTTGCAGATGCCGTAACCGCCCAGGATTTCCGCGCCCTTGATGGTGGCGTGCAGAGCGCCGTCCGCGGCGATGACCTTGGCCATGGTGGCTTCCATATGATAAGGAAGTCCTTTATCGCACAGCCAGGCCGCCTTGTAGGTGATGTTCCGGGAGTTTTCCAGGTTCATGTACATGTCGGCCAGATAGTGTTGCAGGCTCTGGAACCGGCTGATGGGGCCGCCGAAGGCCTGCCGCTTCTGGGCATAGGCAAAGGCGTATTCATAGGCGGCGGCGATCAGGCCCACCCCCATCATGGCCACGCCGATGCGTTCCGGGTTGAGCACGGTCAGCATTTCAAACCAGCCGTTGCCGCGGGTGCCCAGGATGTTCTCTTTGGGGATTTCCACGTTGTTAAATGAAATGCCCACCGAATCGCAATGGTGACAGCTGATCTTGGGGATGCGGGTGATGGAAATCCCCTTGGTCCCGGACGGCACCAGGAAGATGCTTAATGATTTGCTGGGCTTTTTGTCCGGGTCCGTGCGGCAGATGGTGATGAAGTAATCGGCCACGTGGGCGCCGGTGATAAAGACCTTTTCGCCGTTGATCACCCAGCGGCCGTCCTTTTCCTCGGCCTGGGTCTGAATGGCGCCGAGGATGTCCGTGCCGCCGCCAGGCTCGGTCAGGGCCATACAGAATTTTAGTTTTCCTTCGCATGTCTTCGGCAGCAACTCTTCTTTCTGTGCCTTGGAACCGAGTTCGGCGATAAACCGGGTACCGAAACCAATGGTAGTGCCGATGGCCAGGGCCACCGAAGCGGAGGCCTTGCATATTTCCTCGTAAAGCAGCATGCCGTCCACCATGCCGACGCTGTCACCGCCGTATTCCTGCGGAACGTTCATCCGGAACGCCCCGATATCGATAAACTTTTGCCACAACTCATCCGGAGGAAAATCGACGTTTTCATCCATCCATTGCACGTACTCCAGGGACAGCTCTTTTTTGCAGAAGCGCTGCGCCTCCTTCTTGAGCATTTCCTGCTCCTTTGACAATCCGAAATCCATATATGTCTCCTTTATGATTTAGGCGGATTTAACAGAGCCTGAATATCCGGGGCGTAAACCAGCCAGGTGATGCCGTTTCTTTCCACGGCCAGGGCGGCCTCCAGGCTGGTGCCGTCCGTTGCCTTGTCCATAATTTCCTTGGCCATTCTCAGGGCAATGGGTTTTTTCCGGCTCAAGTTGTCGATGATCTTGCCGAATTCAGCCTCAAAGGCATCGTCGGAAAAAACCCGGGTCAGCAGTCCCATGTCGTACATGTCCCGGGCGGTGTAATCCTTGCGGCCGCTGTAGATGATTTCCCGGGCGCGAAACACGGGCATGCTGCGGGGCAGCCGCACGGTGCCGCCCCACCCCGGCAGGATGCCCAGGTCGATTTCGGTGGTCCCGAATTTGGTGGATTCACAGGCATAGAGCAGGTCGCAGCACAGGGCCAGTTCCAAGCCGCCGGCCAGGCAATGGCCGTGCAGCTTGCCCACGATGACCTTGTTGCAGTTGGCCATGGCCCGCTGCAGGTCCATACCCTCGTGGGCCAGCCAGTTGAGGCAGTTGTCATGGGTGCCCAGAGAAGGAAATATTTCCAGATCCCCGCCGGTACAGAAGGATTTGCCCTCCCCGGCCAGGACCACCACCCCGACGCCGGCTTCCTGGCGGACTTCGGTAAAAGCCCGGGTCAGTTCCGCGGCCATCTCCCGGTTGATGGCGTTGCGCTTGTCCGGCCGGTTCATGGTGATGCGGCAGACGGAGCCGTCCACGCGATATAAAATGGTTTTATAATCAGCCATGCGTCCTCCCTATTTTTTCAACGGCTTGAAATACGGCAGATAAAAATCGTCGCTCAATTTGTGAAAGACCACTTCCACTTCCATATCGATATGAATGGCCGCGGGTTCGCATTCCACGATCCGGGTCATCATGCGGATGCCTTCTTCCAGGTTCACATAGGCCACCGTATAAGGCAGGTCGGCCATGAACTTCGGTTCCACCATGTCGTAGGCCGTGGAAAACATATAGACTTTGGCTTTGCCGCTGGCCGTAATCCAATCCATGTTTTTCGACCAGCACTCCGGGCAGACCTTGCGCGGGTAAAAGATATTGGCGTTGCAGTCCTTACAATGTTGAATCAGGAGCTTGCCCTGTTTGGTTCCTTCCCAGAACGGTTTTGACCAGGGTTGCGTTTCCGGCAGCGGCCGGTTCATGTCAAACTGAATATCCATGGCTATATTTCCTTTCCCCAAACGGTTGCGATGTTGTTGAATCCGGAACCGCCGGCCGTGTTCTGAAACACGTAGCGGCAATCCTTCACCTGTCTTTCGCCGGCCTTGCCCATGATCTGGCGGGCGGTTTCCACGTACATGGCCGTGCTGACGCCGGAACCGGTATGCCCCCGCCCCGGCGCGTCGCCGATGGTGGACCAGGGGATATCCCCGCCGAAGGACATCCGCCCTTGAGCGAAATACCGGGCGCCTTCTCCGATGGGAGCCACGCCCAGGGCTTCGGCCATGATGGGATGGTTCATGGGATAGGCCATGTAGATGTTCCAGAGGCTGATATCGTCCTTGGTGACCCCGGCTTCCTTCATGGCTTCCCGGGCGGTCACGGCCAGGCCTTCGGCCACCTTGTAGAAATCCCGCAGAACCGGGGTGCCGCTGAAATAGCGGACCGATTCCCCCAGCTTGTAAGCCGCGGGTCTGTTCATTTTGCCGGCGTCATCCGCGGAAACAATCACCATGGCGCTGCCGCCGTCGCAGAGGATGTTGCTCTCCCTTTTATGGAGCGGCGTGTTCAGCAGGGAGGATTCCATCACCATTTGCGGGGTGGGGACCTTCTTCTGGTAAAAGAATGAATTGGGGTCTCTGGTGGCCCAGCTTCTCAGCGCGGTGACTACCGAGGCCATGTCCTCTGCCCTGGCGCCGGTTTCATGCATGTACCGGTTGGCCATCATGCCCATGAGAATGTTGTAGGTGGTGCCGAAAGGGTATTCCCATTGCATGTCGACTCCGGCCTTGGCAAAAAAATTGATCTGCTCTTCCAGGGGGATGGTGGAGTGGACGGTCACGTGCGGGATCAGCACCGCTCTGGCGATCCCGGAAGCGATATAATGCTCCGCCAGTCGGATGCAGTTGCTGGTGCTGGCGCCGCCGGCATTGCAAACACACGTGTCCTTGCAGCCTTTCAACCCCAGTTCCTCCGGCAGTTTGCCGAAGGAAAGCTCGGCGGCCAGTTTGGGCTGGGCCTGGGGAGCGACATTGATGACCGCTTCAATGTCATTCTTGTCCAGCCCGGAGTCTTTGATCGCCTCCATGCAGATGTCGTAGATAATGTCCCAGCGGGTCCGCTCCGGCATGATCCGGGTGGGGACTTCACCGATGCCGATGATTGCGATGTTTGAATTGCTCATTTACACCTCCTGTTCATAAAGTGATCATTTGAAACTTGACAGGTCATTTTCAGCCTGCTAAATCTACAGAAAACGAACGTTACGTTTTTATTTAGTCTATAGAAAATCGGCCGTCAACACTAAATAGTTTGTTGAGGCAAAACAGGATGAATTGACATAATATATTGAATTTATATATTATAAATTATAGTAGAAATCGGTTTCAGTCGCCGACGGCGGTTTTTAGGGAACAAAACATTTCTAAATCTATAGAGTTATAGTCTATAGTCAATGCCCAAGAGGATACCGTATGAGGATCAAGGATCTGGAAGAAAAATCGGGCGTGCCCCGCACCTCCATTCATTTTTATCTGCGCCAGGGGCTTCTGCACCCGCCCCGGAAAACCGGTCGCACCATGGCTTATTATGATGACAGCCATGTACAGCGGCTCAAGGAAATCAGCCGGCTCAAACAGGGGTCCCGGGTTCCCCTCGCACTCCTTAAAGAGCATCTGGGTTCCGCCGACATGATGTCGCCGGGGGCACCTGAGCCCTTTGACGCGCGGAAAACCGTCACCACCACAAAAGAAAAAGAGCGCAAACGCCAGGAGATCATCAGGGAAGCCATACGCGTATTCAGCCGGAAGGGATACCATCAAACCAAAATCGCCGACATCACCGGTTCCCTGAAAATCTCCACCGGCACCTTCTATCTTTATTATCAGAACAAGCGGGAACTGTTTATCGAGGTGATCGACAGCATCTTCCGTAATATTGTCGGAGAGGCCGCCGCAGCCATCAAGGAGGAGGCTGATTTTGTCAAACGCCTGAAGATCAGGGGCCGGGTTTTCTATGAGAACTACACCAAATACAGTGAAATTCTGAACCAGTTGAGGGCCGAGCTGGCCAGCGAAGAGCAGTGGCCGGCGGAGAAAATCAAAAAAATCTACCACGGCCTGACAAAGCCCGTTATTCAGGAGATCGAAACCGCCATCAAGGACGGAATCATCCGCGACATCGACCCGGATCTGGCGGCCTACGGGCTGACCGGCCTGATTGAAATCATGTCCCTGCGGCTTTCCCTGGATAACAAATACAACCTGGAAAACATCATGGATTTTATTACCGACCTGACCATGGAACGGCTGTTGCCCCAGCGCAAAAAACGCAAAAAGGGAACCCCAGGATAAGACTGCTCTCCCACCTTACCATTTAATTAATAGCACCGTATACGCAGGCTTTAATACATTTCCTGCACCCTTCGCATAAATCGGCGCTATCAATATGCGCATGTTTATGAATTTTAATATCAACCATGCCAATGACATTATTGGGGCAAGCTTTTATGCATTCCCCGCAAGCCTCACATTTTTTGGGGTTTAGTTTGATGAATTCTGTTTTAATATGCTTGCGACTATGAAAATCAAATCTCATCGTTAATTTCCTTCCTTTTTCTATTTCTCTTTGTCCGGGTAGATCCGGCAGAGACTGCATTTCAATGATTCAGAGCCGGTTTCCGGATCATAGGACATTTTACCGAAAAGCTGGTTGAGACTGGATCTTTTCCAGCCATGCTCCGGTGGGTCTTCTTCCGGGAACCACCAGGCGAACTGGGCGCAAACCGTATCTTCCGCCATGCCGTCAAAGAAGGCAGCCCGCATTTTAACCCGTTTATCCGTAGTTTCTACCCAGACCCAGTCATTGTCATTAATGCCCAGGCTTTGGGCCGTGGCCGGATAAATCTGAACCATCGGATCAGGCATACGCCGACGCAGCGATGATATCTGACGGCCTTCACTGATAAAGAACTGCGGAATTTTTACCCCCCCGATAAGAATCAGCGGATAATTTTTAGCTGTTTCCGGGGTTGAAACCGGCGACAAGGCCGGTTCACGGTATACGGGCAGAGGCTCGATTCCCATTTTCATCAAATCTTTGGCATAAATTTCGAATTTGCCCGAAGGGGTTTTGAAAAAATGCTTTTCCGTCTGATATCCGAAAACCCGGGGTTTATTGACCAGGATGCCTTTTTCAAAAAATTCTTCATACCCGCAACCGGTACCGGCCAGCATCCATTCGCCAATCTCACGCAAGTTTTTCCAGGGGAAAGCCTTCTTCAGGCCGAGTCGCTGGGCCAGCCGGAGCATGCATTCCTGAGGTTCCATGGTATCCCCGACCTTGGTGAGCGCTTTACGGGCCATCAGGCTGTAGGTATGCCCGCCTGAGGTATGAATATCATTATATTCCATCCAGGTGCAGGCCGGCAGAAACAGGTCGGCGAACTGAGCCGTGGGGGTAAGAAAAAAATCCGTGACGACCACATATTCCAGCAATTGGAGGGCCTTTTCGATCATCAGCGAGTTCGACATGCTGACCAGCGGGTTCGATCCTATTATCCAGAACGCCTTCAGACGATATGGGTCGCCGCTGACGATGGATTCCCAGAAGGCCGGCGGATGGACAATCGGCATCATGGGATATCGCGATCCTCTTAAATTGTGTAGGTTGGCCATCATGTTGACCATGCCGATCCTGTTTTCAATCCATGGTCCCACCCGGTCATAAAATTTGCTCGCAAGGTAGCTTGCGGGTTTTAAGGCCTGTTGTCTCAGGAATCGATGCCAGGCCGGCAGGCGCATGGCCTGCTTTTCACTGTCCAGCGCATAGGCCATATTTTCCAGCGGCAGGAATTGTATGCCGGCAAAGCGATGATCATGATAGGCGGATCTGATCCTGAAGCCCTCGGGCCGGGCATAGATGATATCGCCTCCCGGCCGGTGCAGGTTGCCGGTTATGGCCCTGAGAATGAGCAGCGACCGGGCGGTGTGAAAATTGCAGCGGCTGTGGTCAATCCCGTTGCCCCATTGCATGCAGGCCGGCTTGACCGTGGCATAGGTTCGGGCCGCCTCGCTGATGAGTTCGGGGCTAAGGCGGGTAATCGCTGCCGCCCATTCCGGCGTACAGGATTTGACATGTTCCCTCAATTCTTCAAATCCGACCGTATATTTCCGGACAAATTCATGATCAACCAGGTCTTCGCGGATAATCACATGAATCATGGCAAGGGCCAGGGCGCCGTCCGTCCCCGGCCTGAGCCCCAGCCAGAGATCGGCATCATTTACGACCCGCCGCGGATCGATGACGATCACTTTACGCGCGCTTTTCATGGCCCTGGTCAAGATACCGCCGCACATGCCGTCAGCCGAATGATGCCCGATAGGGCCGGTAATGTTGCAGCCCCAGATCACTAAGCATTCCGGCTTAACACCGCTGCTGGCGTAGACATCGCATACCGGCATCTCGCTCATCCCCTGGGTGGCCAGATTGGCATGTATGCGCGGCCAGAAGCACAGATGAGCTACACCAGTCATGTTGGGCGTACCAAAGGCATTGGCGAAGCGAATCCCCAGATTTTCATACGGTCGCCCTGTTCCGTGCATCATTCCGAAATACCAGGGGCCGAATTGTTTCCGGATGCCATCCAGTTTGCCGGCCATTTCATCCAGCGCCTCATCCCAGGTGATGCGTTCCCATTTATTCTCACCTTTTCCGCCCCGGCGTCTCAAGGGTTGCAGAATCCGGTCAGGATGGTAGAGCAGTTCCGGCGAAGCGGCGCCTTTGGGGCAGATGAACCCCTTGCTGACGGGGCTCTGCGGATCACCCGTGACCTTGACGACTTTATCCCCTTCCAGGTGCACCAGTACCTGACAACCCCCGTGACACATCTGGCAGGCGGATCGGACAATACGTTTATCTGCCATCGTTATCCCTTTCTGTTTTTCAGGTGAAGGCTCTTCGATATTTTCATTTTTCTTTCCCGGGGTCATTTTGTTATAATTAATTTATTAGGTAGTCTCCTGCTTGTCACCTCGCATTTATTCGGTGATTGTCATGGCAACTGAAAAAGACGTAAACCCGCGTAAACAGCCGATCCAGGAACGGTCAAAATTTACGGTTGAAGCCATTTTCGAGGCCGCTATTCAGATTTTTACGGAAAATGGATATGCCGGTTCGACCACTGATTTGATCGCCGAACGGGCAGGTGTTTCCATTGGAACCCTTTATCAATATTTCCCGAATAAGAAAGCGATTCTGATCGGCATTTGGGATCGAAACATGCAAACCGCGGATAAGGGGCGGGATCTTTTTATCAATGCCATTAAATGGGAAGGCGGGCTGAATCCCGAAAAGATGAAATCAATTGTAACCGCATGCCTTGATATTCATAAGGATTGCGTAAAACCGCATTTGTTCTTTGAAGAAATACCGCAACCTGATTTCATTCAAGAGCGGTTAAAGGAAAAAGAGTCAATTGTAATCGCGCTTTATACCGCTATTCTGGATCACAGCGCGAATATTCGAATTCCAGATAATCGTACCGGTGCCCGAATGATTTATGAAGTCATGGAACGATTGACCCATCGCTACCTGCTGCATTTTCAGAATGAAATGAGCGAAGATGAATTCATTTCAGAAACAGCTGATATGATCAGCCGTTATTTATTTAAAGGGAACAATACGAAGCTCAACCCCATCTGAGATGGGTGACACGTAATTCGGGGGGCAACCGCACGCCTGCTTATCGGGGGAAAGCCTTCTCTGGGCTGCGGACTGGCCACCACGGGTTAAGCGCCACAGGCATCTTAATTTATCTTCCGGAGCCGGCTGTTCTGATAAAACAACCGCCATCATCACTGTGATCCCCGTCTTTATCATCGGTTACGGTAACATTAATGGTTTCCCATTTGTTTTCATTGTCCGCGTACCGCATATCGCCGAGGATATGAGCGTATATTTGGTGGCTGCCCGTGGCCTCCGGCACCCAGGTCGCCCATATGTACGAATCGCCCCGGGGCAAGTCCCTGGCAATTTTCATGGCGATCAGCTTGCCCCCGGCTTTGGGGTCCCCGTCATAAAACAGGGTGAAAAAGCTGTGAGGATGCTGGGCCTGGGTCTGAATGTGCGCCCGCAGCTGCACTTTTTTCCCCTTTTTAACCGAGATAGAACCATCGGATTTAAGCCCGCCTGATGTCTTGATGCTCAGCGCCTCATCCGACAGGCTCACATCCGCGTCATGATCGCCCGAGGTGGCGACAGAGAGGGGGCCGTTGGCGTTCTGGCTGACCCAGGACTCGGCCCATTCGGGTAAGTTCATTGACGACACGGCGGCCGTCTGGGCTTCATCCTTGGCCAACACATGGATTATATTGCTGACCGGGTAGGTGCCCACATTATTCCCGCCGGGCATCTGTTCCGTGCGTTTGTCGTCTTTCCAGCCTTCATGGATTTCATCCACTTCGTTTTCTTCATCCAGACACACCATGAACCGGTAACCGTAACAGGATTTGGCCACCTGGCTCAGGCCAGTGGTGTCCCAGGGCACACGGACTTCCCGCATGGATTCTCCATTGGGTTCCTTGGTGCCGACAAGGGGCAGGTTCTGCGGGTCTGTTGAGGTGTCGCCGATCCGATACGTCATATCCGGCTGGGTCCGCCATGTCCATCCCGGCGCCATATTGCCGCTGCTGTTGTCAAACAGGCAATAATAGAACCGGACGTTGAACGCCCCGGTATCCCCATACAGGGCGTAATTGTAAACCCTGGCGCAAAGCAGCACCTTGTCCCCGTCATAGATGGACCCGGAGAGGTATTCATAATCCTTGCTCACCGGGTTAAGTTCGCCTTCCCTCAAGAAGAAACCCCGCATGTAGTTTTTATCAAAATCCTCGTTGGGCTCCCACCATTCATAAAAATGGTTCACATCCTTGTCCCGCCATTTCATTCGCCGGGGGAGGTTCAGGGCCGGATCGGTCTTGCCCCCGCCGTAATACCGGGTCCAGAAATCATGGGAAACATCCACCCCAAGCGGGTCCACCGCATGGGCCACCCTGAAGGTGCCGCCGTTTGCGCTGGTGTAAACCGCGGTCATGAATTTGTAGGACCGATTGTCCTCCGGGTTGACCGGGAGCTGGATGGTCAGCCCGCCGGCCTTCTTACTTTCCTGTTTTCCGATGGTGCTGCCGCCCCAGCTCTGGTTGGCATCAAAACTGAGCTTGACGTCGGATTCATACTCTACTTTTGTATGCTCCGGGAGCTTGATCTTGCCGGAGAGGGTGAAGGTCAGCGCGGCGTTTTCGGTGAAGGTGTTGTTGTACTCCCTTTCATTTTCTTCGCTTCTGGTGTCGGAAAACGTCAATTCAACTTTCTGCCCGTTGGCTGCGTAAGGGAAAGGTCCCATATTGCCGAGATTGAACACTTCCTGATATTTATACTCCTCTCCGTAGATATCGGTTACGGTGAACTCGCCCACATCCGTTGGCCAGGGAATCTTTCGTGCCTGGTAGGCCGTGTAATCAGGGTAGGAGAAGATATTGTGGTTTTCATGAATGGGCTGGTACTCATCAAATTCGGTGAACCCGGTGGTCTGAAACGTGTCGGGGACATGGGGGTCCGGCGTCCCGGGAACGATCACCTGATAGTATCCATAGGGCGCTTCGCTGTTGCCGGTCATCAAGCCATAAATGGGATATAACCACACATCAACATGCTGAATGCGGCCGCCGATATTGTCGTCGCGGTTCGTCGCCCGTTCCACCTTGGCCTCCACCTCCACATACTCCGAATTGGTATCCGCGGTGGATTGGTCATACTGATAACCGAGTCCCAGCTCTCCCCCCATCCCAATGGTTGTTTTGCAGATAAAAGGAACCTTGCTGGTAATACTGGCCTTGGCGTCCAGGCTGGCCGCTCCGGCGATTTCATAGGAAGAGGTGTTTTTAGTCGTGCTTTCAAGGGACGAACCGTCGGAGAAGGTTGTTTCGACATTGAATTCGTCATATCCGCCGATGTTCACCGCTTCCCATTCCCCTTCGGGATGCTGCGGGTCTTTCGGCAGCCAGTCCACGTGCTTCGGCGGCTCCTCGATCATCCCCTCCAGCTTGATGATTTTATCCATCACCACCTGCATCGGGGGCCCCAGGCGCCAGGTGTCGCCGTCAAAATCATAGGGCATGGCAAAATAAATTCGATACCGGGCGATGTCGCTGAGTTTTTCACCGGCCGTTTTGGTCACGGTTTTGAGATCCGACGATACGGTATAGACTCTCCAGAAATAATGGTTTTTATCGTCGTCAAGCGTTTTAAAGGCACTGCCGGCCATGGCGAGCTGCATGGCCGGATTGTTTTCCTCACCACTCGTGCCGTGCCCCACGAAATTACCGGCGGATAATGACAGGTCGAATTGTTTAAAATCCCGCTTGTTGTCATCGATGGTTTCATTCTTCTCCGCCTTCATGACAAGGTTATAATTTGCATCCATGTCGAAAGTGGTGATTTTGATCCACAGATCATCTTTGTCCCGTTTAAGGCCCACGGCGGCAAGCTGACGCCGGTTAAAATCATAGCCGTTTGAAGGGTCGAAGTGGAACAGGCCGGCGGCCAGCCGCACCTTGGTTTTCGTATCCCCGGACGACCCGTAATAATCATCGAGATCACTGGTGGTTTTTAAGGTCAGGGCGAGGTTTGCGTCCGTTTCAAATACATAGAATTTGCGACCCCCGGAGGCGATGATCTGCTGGGTGCCCTTGCCTCTGAAATCGCCGCAGGCCAGGTCCACGGCATAACCGCTCCAGTATAAATCGGAGGAGGTGGAATTAAAGGCGAGTGCGTATGTTCTGGATTGATCGTCATAGTTGAGCCTTCCGGTTTTCACAATAAAATTGTCCCCGGCTGATTCCGGCTTTACCATGGCAATGGCGATTTCCTTAGCGAGATCCCCGTTGAAATCTCCCAGAATCACATCAACATTCCGGTAGGAGCCGGCAAAATCACAGGAGGCCAGTATCTTGAAGTTATAGTCCAGCACATCCACCATGACCCCTTCGCCATTATTGGCATACAGCGCCGAACGCACCACGATGATTTCATCATGATACGCGCCGTTTTCGTCAACCATGCGGTCGAGATCCCCCACCGCCAGGGAGATGTAGCGCTGGTCGGGGGGATTCGTAACGTTTTTGGGTCCCCGCAAGGTCAGGCGGCGGATCGTATATGGATATATTTTCATGTCATACAATTCCACATATGTCGTGGCGTCGTCGGGATTTAAAAGCGCATAAACAAGGATATCACGATCCGGATACGCGATCCTGCCGGCGGCCATTTCTCCCACTGGTTCGTCGTCATAAATGCCTGTCCCATAGCCGCCTTCATACATGTCATCCCATGATGTTAATGCATCATCGGTTGGAATCATCAGCGCTCTATCAGGATTTACCGAAGGTCCTCCCTGGTAATGCCCGAGGACAAGCTCATCATCCTGAAACAGCATGGTATCATCCATGGGGTCCGTGTCCCCCGGATTGGCATGGACATCCTCGGCCACGGCCGGCGGCGTCCATCCCCCAACCAACGCAAATAACCCCATCACCACAAAAACAAATAGAAACGAAAACCGTTTGGTGTTCCAGATGCTGCTCATGAAATCTCCTTAAAAAATAAAAAAATCATAAAAATTGTGGGAACTATAAATGTATGAGTACGCGATTGTAAAGAGCTAATTCGGGGGACAGTATAGCTATTTCTTCTCTGTTGACAGTGATTGTTAAGTAACGATATCGTTCTTCTATGGCAAGGATGGCAAGAGTAGTAGCTGAAAAATCACGGTTGACAGAATGATTCTCTGAATAACGAACGTAACATGAGACATCGGAGATGATATGAACCGGAACGACATCCTAACGGTAAATTATGACGGCGCGCTGGCGACGGTGACCATCAACCGCCCGGAGAAGAAGAACGCCATGTCCCTGGATGTTCTGGACGGGCTTTATGAGATCGCCAGAAGTTTTGAAAAACGGTCCGATGTGACCGCGATTATCCTGACCGGAGCGGACGGTGTTTTCAGCGCCGGGGTGGATCTTTCCGACCCGAAAATGGCCGAGGTAATGACCGCTCCCCTGGCTCAAAAACGGAAATTGATGGAATACGGCCCCAGAATGTGCGGCGCCTGGGAGGCCCTGGATCAGATCACCATTTGCGCCATCGAAGGATTTTGCGTGGGCGGAGGCGTGTCCCTGGCCTGTGCCTGCGACTTCAGGGTGATGGCGGAATCGGCCTTTATCCGGGTGCCGGAAATCGGGCTGGCCATGAATATGAGCTGGGCCACCATACCCCGGCTGGTTCACCTGGTCGGGCCGGCCAGGACCAAGGAAATTGTTTTGTTCGGCGAAAGAGTTTACGCGCGGACCGCCTGCGACTGGGGCTTTGCCCAGCGGGTATGTCCCGACAACGCGGCCATGGAGGAAGCCGGGAAAATCGCGGCAAAGGTCCTGGCCCTGCCCCCCATGCCCGCGGCCATGACCAAGCAGACCGTCAACGCCGTTACCAACGCGCTGGACCGGTCCATCGCGCATATGGATGCCGATCAGTTCGTCCTGACCCTGCTCTCGCAGGACTTTAAGGAAGGCGTCGAGGCCTTCTTCCAGAAACGCAAACCGAACTTTTCCGGCTCATGACCTGTGTGTCGGGATCTGTCAGGGAAAATGAGGCACGCTGTTTAACACATTAAACTCCAATTAAACCTGACAGGCCAACGAACGGATCCAGTCGCCGGCCGGGTCCCAGACCAGGCAGAGGCCGTCCATCAGGGCGCCGCAGGTGACCACGCAGGGCCGCAGGTCGGCCAAAGAAATGGTCTCATCCACGGGGAGGGAGCGGGTGGCCGCCCGGCCGTCACGGGGATAAATGATTTCAGGAGAGTGACTGTGGCCCCGGAACAGCACCTCGCCGGGGTACATTTTGAAAAACAGGTTGGCCGCCAGCGGTTCCATGACCCGCACCATGGCCGACAGGCCGAGTTCGTTTTCAAACGGCAGGGAGTGGGCGAACAGCGCCCCGGCATCAGACCGGACCAGAGGCAACCGTTCCAGAAAAGATCCCAGCAGAATGGCCTCGGGATCATCTTCATAATCCTGAAGATTGACGGCGATGGCGTGTTCGTTATTGCCCTTGACGGCCAGCACGTGATGTTCGGCGATCAGGGCCAGGCAGTCCCGGGTGGTGTCCGGGTAGGCCGAGTCGCAGATATCGCCCAGGTGATAGAGGACATCGCATCCCTGGCGCTGGAGAAGAGAAATGCCGGCCGACAGGGCGCGAACCTGGCCGTGGCTGTCGGCCATGATGCCGACCCGGGCGGAGGTCTCATGGTTTTGATCGACGGCCATTGATCGCTTGTCACTGGGGTTATCCATATATTCCAATTAGCATAACCAGGTAGAGCGTGTCTACCTGATTGGTCATTGTTCGCTTAGATAACCTTGATGACTTCTTAACAAGTCACGAATGATCGCTATGTCATTTCGACCGAAGGGAGAAATCTTTTTCCAAAAGGTTATATTTCAGGGATTTCTCGCTACGCTCGAAATGACACGGGCATGCAGCTTTTTTCGGGGTCATCGTCTTTAATATCGTAGGGGCTATTCCGCCAGGAACCCGGATTTCAGGAATTCCCGGTTCATGCGGGCGATGTTGACGATGGAGATCTCCTTGGGGCAGCGCGCCTCGCATTCCCGCTCATTGGTGCAGTTGCCGAAGCCCAGGGCGTCGTGGACTTTGAGCATGGCGGCCACCCGCCGGGCGGCCTCGGGCCGGCCCTGGGGCAGCAGGGCCAGCTGGGAAATCTTGGCCCCGGTAAAGAGCATGGCCGCGGCGTTGGGACAGGAGGCGACGCAGGCGCCGCAGCCGATGCAGGCGGCGGCATCCATGGCTTTTTCCGCGATCTCCTGGGGAACGGGAATGGCGTTACCGTCCGGCACCCCGCCGGTGTTGACCGAGACATAGCCGCCGGCCTGGATGATCTTGTCAAAGGCGCTGCGGTCGACGATCAGGTCTTTGATTACCTTAAAAGCCCGGGACCGCCAGGGCTCGATGACCAGGGTGTCGCCGTCGTCAAAATGGCGCATGTGAAGCTGGCAGAGGGTGGTGCCCTTCTGGTGACCGTGGGCGTACCCGTTGACCATGGCGCCGCACATGCCGCAGATGCCTTCGCGGCAGTCATGGTCGAAGGCGATGGGCTCCTGGCCCGTGCGGGTAAGTTCCTCGTTGACCACGTCGATCATTTCCAGAAAGGACATGTCCGTGGAGATGTTCCTGGCCGGGTATGTTTCAAACCTGCCTTTACTTTCCCTGGTGCCCTGACGCCACACCCGCAAGGTCAGATTGATGGTCTTCATTATTTATAGCTCCTTTGCGACAGTTTCACGTTTTCAAATGCCAGCGGCTCCTTGTGAAAAATCGGCTTCTTCCCTTCCCCGGCGTATTCCCAGACCGCCGCGTGAGTGAAGTTTTCGTCGTCCCGCCGGGCCTCGTTCTCCTCCGTCTGGTAAGCCTCGTTGAAGTGACAGCCGCAGGATTCCCGCCGGGCCAGGGCGTCCTCGACCATGATCTCGGCAAACTCCAGGAAATCGGCAACCCGGCCGGCTTTCTCCAGGGACTGGTTCAGATCGGCCGCCGCGCCGGGCACCAGCACGTCTTTCCAGAAGGATTGGCGCAGGTCCCGGATCAGGCCGACGGCCCTGGTCAGGCCGGCGTCGTTGCGGGCCATGCCGCAGTGGTCCCACATGATCCGGCCCAGCTCCCGGTGGAAATCGTCCACCGTGCGCTTGCCTTTTATGGCCAGCAGCCTGTCGGTAAAGGACCGGGTCGCGGACGCGGATTCCTTAAACGCCGGATGATCGGCCGTAACCGCCGGCAGGGCCGTGCCGGCCAGGTATCCGCCGATGGTATAGGGAATGACGAAGTAGCCGTCGGCCAGGCCCTGCATCAGGGCGCTGGCGCCCAGGCGGTTGGCCCCGTGGTCGGAGAAATTGGCTTCGCCCAGCACGAACAGTCCTTCCAGGTTGCTCATGAGGTTGTAATCCACCCACAGGCCGCCCATGGTGTAATGGACCGCCGGATAGATCATCATGGGCGTTTCATAAGGGTTGTCGTCGGTAATCTTCTCATACATGGCAAAGAGGTTGCCGTACTTGCGGGCGATGACGTCCCGGCCGTCGCGCTTGATGGCGTCGGCAAAATCCAGGTAAACCGCCAGGCCGGTGTCACCCACGCCCTTGCCTTTGTCGCACTGTTCCTTGGCGTTACGGGAGGCCACGTCCCGGGGCACCAGGTTGCCGAAGCTGGGATACTTCTTCTCCAGGTAGTAATCGCGCTCGTCCTCCGGTATCTGATGGGGCGGCCGCTTGTCGCCGGGCTTTTTCGGCACCCAGACCCGGCCGTCGTTTCTCAGACTCTCGCTCATCAGGGTCAGCTTGGACTGGTAATCGCCGTGGACCGGGATACAGGTGGGGTGGATCTGGGTAAAGCAGGGATTGGCGAACCCCGCTCCTTTCTTATAAGCCCGGAAGGCGGCGGTGACATTGCTGGCCATGGCGTTGGTGGACAGATAAAACACATTGGCGTACCCGCCGGTGCACAGCACCACGGCGTGTGCGGCGTGGGATTCGATATCGCCGGTGATCATGTTGCGGACGGTGATGCCCCGGGCCTTACCGTCGACCAGCACCAGGTCCAGCATTTCCCGGCGGGGAAACATCTCCACCTTGCCGGTCTGGATCTGCCGGGACAGAGCCCCGTAGGCGCCCAGCAGGAGCTGCTGGCCGGTCTGGCCCCGGGCGTAAAAGGTGCGGGAAACCTGGGCCCCGCCAAAGGAGCGGTTGGCCAGCAGGCCGCCGTATTCCCGGGCAAAGGGCACGCCCTGGGCCACGCACTGGTCGATGATGCTGGTGCTGAGCTGGGCCAGGCGGAAAACGTTAGCTTCCCGGGCCCGGAAGTCGCCGCCCTTGATGGTATCGTAGAAGAGCCGCCGGATGCTGTCGCCGTCGTTCTGGTAGTTCTTGGCGGCGTTGATGCCGCCCTGGGCCGCGATGCTGTGGGCCCGGCGGGGGCTGTCCTGGATGCAGAAGCACTTGATGTTATAACCCAGCTCCGCCAGGCTGGCGGCGGCCGAGCCGCCGGCCAGGCCGGTGCCCACCACGATGATGGTGAATTTCCGCTTGTTGGCCGGGTTGACCAGTTTCAGTTCAAACCGGTGCCGGTCCCACTTTTCCGCCAGGGGCCCACCGGGAATATGGGCATCAAGTTTCATGTTGTTGTCCTCACATTATATCATTATCAGATAAACCGGTATCAGGCCGAAACCCGCCGCCACCACCGCCGCGAACGCCAGGCCGGCCCTGGCGATCAGGGGCGAATACTTGGCGTGGTTGAAGCCTACGGTCTGAAACAGGCTCCAGAAGCCGTGGCTGATATGGATTGCCACCACCAGCACGGCCATCACATAGACAGCGACCGTCAGCGGCGAGGTGAAGGCGCCGGTCATGATCTCGTAAACCGACCGGCCCGAGTTCACTTCCAGGCGGAACCCGATGAGATGGATCACCAGGAACACCAGAATGAAAAACCCGGTATAGGGCATGGTGGCCGACCCGATGGTGCGGCCCCCGGAGCTTTTCCGGACAGCGTACCGCACCGGCCGGGAACGCCAGTTCTGGTAAAAGAGGACTGTCCCGGTGGTGACGTGTACCAGCGCCAGCAGCACCAGTCCCAGTTCGGCCACGTTGATGAGCACGCCCAGGGAGTGCAGATGCTCGACATAGGCGCTGAAAGTCTCGCTGCCGCCGTATACGGTCAGGTTGCCGATCAGGTGCACCACCAGAAATCCGCAGAAACAGAAGCCGGTCACGGCCATCAGCAGTTTCTTGCCGATGGAAGAGGTAAAAACCGTCAACAGGGGGTTCATATGGTCACTCCGCTTTCAGAAAGTTGCTTGATTTCTTCGTCGCTGTAGCCCAGCTCACGCAGCACCGCAGTCGTGCTTTCACCGAAATTGTCGGGCAGGGTGCGGACAGCGCCGGGGGTATCGCTCAATTTCACCGCCACGCCCATGGTCTTGGCCCGCTTGGGGTCGGGATCGCCGGTCGCGACCACCATCTCCCGCTCGGCAAAGAAGGGGTCATCCAGCACTTCGGCGAACGTCTGGACCGGGGCCCAGCAGCAGTCCACGCCGTCCAGGCTCTCTTTCCATTCGGCCAGGGTCTTGGATGCGAAAATCGACCGCACCCGGTCGATGATCTCCTGGCGCCGGATTTCGTCATATTGCAGGGGGATGAATTCGGCCACGCCCAGGTGCTGGCAGAGGTTTTTCCAGAAGCGGTGCTCCAGGGCGCCGATGGAGATATCCCGGCCGTCTTTGGTCCGGTAAGTGTTGTAAAAAGCGTAACGGTGGGACAGCACGGCGCTGCCCCGGTCCGGCCAGATGCCGGCCATCTGGTACATGAACAGGGCCGCGGGCATGAAAGCCAGCATGGAGTCGGTCATGGAAATGTCGATGTACTGGCCCCGGCCGGTTTTTTCCCGGGCGACAAGGGCCATGAGGATACCGATGGCCGCGTTCATGCCGCCGCCGGCGATGTCGGCGAACTGCACGCCCGGGATGCAGGGCGGCTGATCCCCATGCCCGATCTGGTCCAGCACGCCGCACATGGCCAGATAATTGACGTCATGGCCGCTGCGGTCGCGGCAGGCGCCGCTCTGGCCGTAGCCGGAGATGGAGCAGTAAATGATGCGGGGATTCTTTTTGGCCAGCGTCTTGTAATCCACGCCGAGTTTTTCGACCACCCCGGGCCGGAACCCTTCCAGCACCACGTCGGCATCGGCCACCAGTTTGGAAAAAATTTCCTGTCCCTTCGGTGACTTCAAATCCAGCGCGATGTGCTGCTTGTTCCGGTTGACGATGTTTAAAAACAGACCGTCCGCCAGGAACCGCTTGTCTTCAACGGCGATCACCCGCGCCCCGTGATCCGCCAGGATCATGGAACAATACGGCCCGGGCAGGAGCCGGGAGAGATCGATCACTTTAATTCCGGTCAGGGCGCCATTTTTCAACATAATTATCTTCTCCGTTTTTATCTGTGATTAAGTGGTTAAGTTTTAAGTTTTAAGTGTTAAGTGTTAAGTTTTAAGTGATGAAAAGATTGTCGTGAATAGTATTCCGTTCAACCACCTAATCATCTAATCACCTAAACACAAAAACACCCGGACATCCAATCACATAGCACCTAACCGCCCTAACCACTTAATCACTTAGCCCTTAAAACTTAACCACTTAAAACTTAACACTTAACCACTTAAAACTTAACACTTAACCACTTAAAACTTAAAACTTAATCACTTATTTTTTAAAGTCCCGACATTTTGCCTACGACCAGTTTCATAATTTCGTTGGTGCCGGCGAAAATGGGCAGCACCCGCAGGTCCCGCCAGCCGCGCAGGATCATGCTGCGCTCGGCCGTGCCTTCTTCGCCGATCAGGTCCAGCACCTGGTTGGAGACCTTCTGGGTCAGGTCCGTGTGCCAGTACTTGGCCATGCAGGTTTCCCGGACCACGTTCTTGCCTTCCATGTGGTCGGCCACCAGTTTTTCCATGAAGATCCGGCCGATGTGGGCCTCGGTCATCATCTCCACCAGCTGGAAGTTGATGGCCTGGTGCTTGGAGTAGGGCTTTCCGGCGGCGTCCTTGGTGGACTGGCAGTACCCGATCACGGCCTCGACCATGATCTCCACCGCGAACTGGGCCATGACGGCGCAGACCAGCCGCTCCTGCTGGAGCTTTTCCATGAGCATGATAAAGCCCATGTTTTTCTGCCCCAGGATGTTGGTCTTGGGGATGCGGCAGTTGGTGAAAAAGAGTTCGGCCGTGTCCTGGCTGTGGAAACCCATCTTTTCCAGGTGCCGGCCGCGGGTGAAGCCGGGCGTGCCGTCCTCGACGATGTAAAGCGAAACCGCCTGATGGGGGTTATCGGCCTTGGGGTCCTTGGCCGCCACCACCACCAGGTCGCAGTTGATACCGTTGGTGATGAAAGTCTTGGAACCGTTGATCTCGACCATATCGCCGTCATCGGTCGCCGTGGTGGTCATGGCGGCCACGTCGCTGCCGGCGTCCGGTTCGGTCATGGCCACGGCCGTGATGATGTCGCCGGTGGCGCAGCCGGGGATGTATTTTTTCTTGATCTCCTCCGAACCGTAGGAAACGATGTAAGGCACCACGATATCACTGTGCAGGGGAGCGGCCAGACCGGTGTGGTTGGTCCGGGCCAGTTCCTCGGCCACGATCACCGAATAAAGAAAGTCAAGTCCATGCCCGCCGTACTGCTTGGGGGCGTTGGTGCAAAGAAACCCTGCCTGGCCCATTTTCTTCCAGGCGCTCTTGGGCACGATGTGATCCTTTTCCCACTGGTCCACGTTGGGGACGATCTCCTTCTGACAGAATTCGCGGAGCCGCTTGCGGAAATCTTCGTGCGCTTCCGTATAATGCAGTATATCCATACCCATCCTCCTTCAGGCGTAACCCATGCGTTATTTGATTTTTCCGACAATGGCTTCCGCGATAATGTCCTTCTGGACACCAACGGCGCCGGCGAACAGGTCGATGAACTTGGCGTCCCGGTAAAAATGCTCCACTTCGTATTCGGTCATGAATCCGTAACCGCCGTAGAGCTGGATCGCCTCATAGGTTACCGCCATGGCCGCCTTGGCGGCCGTCATCTTGGTCATGGCGGCCAGGCCCGCATCCAGCTTGCCCTGATCAAAGGTCCAGGCGGCCCGGTAGGTCAGGGTTCTGGCATATTCAATACGGGCGACCATGTCGGCCACCTTGTGCCAGGTGATATGGAACATGGCCAGCTTCTTGCCGAACTGCTCCCGCTGCTTGATGTAGTCCAGGGCCTTTTCATAGGCGCCCTGGGCAATGCCCACGGCCATGGCCGCCAGCAGAACCCGCAGTTCGCTCAGATAGGCGTTGACCTGGGCAAAACCGGCGCCTTCCTTTCCGAGCAAGCCGTCAGCGCCGATCTTGACGTTGGTAAAGGTGACGTCAGCGGCCGAGAGCATGTTGCAGCTCATGCGGCGGCCCACGTTCTGACAGGATATCCCCGGCAGTTTGGCGTCCACGATAAACATGCTCAGGCGTTTGTCCGGCGTAGCCGCGGCGTCGTCGGTCCGGCACAGCACAATGTAGAACCCGGCCGTGCCGCCGTTTAACACCAGGGACTTGCCGCCGTTGATGATCCAGCCGTCGCCGTCTTTTTTGGCCGTGGTCTGGGGATTGCGCAGGTCAAATCCCTGCCCCGCTTCCAGAAAAGCCGCTCCGGAAAGCATCTTGCCCTCGGCCACGGGCGCCAGGTATTTTGCTTTCTGGGTATCACCGCCGAAGCGCAGGACGCACTCCGCGCCGTAACCGGACAGAATCAGCGCCAGCCCCAGGGTGGAATCCTTGCGGCACAATTCCTCGGCGATCAGGCAGTTTTCAAACAGGCCCATGCCGGCGCCGGCATATTTTTCCGGAAAATGGATACCGATAAACCCGAGTTCGCAGGCTGCCGCCAGGACATCGGCGGGGTACCTGCCTTCTTTTTCCAGGTCCAGGCCCAGGTCCTTGTCGAATTCCCCCTTGGTGAAATCCCGGACGGCCTTCTGGATCTCCTTCTGTGATTTGTCTAAGTCGAAATTCATTGGTCCCCCACGCGATGGCTTCGTAAAAAGCTCAATCTCTGCGTTGCGCTGCATCTCTTTCGAGTTTCACGTACGGTTAGTACGCTGCACTCATCGAGCTTTGCGGCGCCTTGATCTTGAACTTTTTACTTTGCCATCCGAATTATGGCTTTTATTATTGGAGAAACAGGGGAGACGGAAAACCGCCTCCCCTGTCTTTTCCGTTAATGACCGTTTTCGCCGGTCCGGTCCCTTAGGCGCCGTACTTGCCGATGATGGAAATGGCGCAGATGTTCTGGAACGGGAACCCGCCGAGGTTATGGGTCAGTCCGAATTTCGGATCTTTGAGCTGACGTTTGTCCGCCCGGCCCAGGAGCTGCAGGTACATTTCATACAGCATCCGCAGGCCCGAGGCGCCGATGGGATGGCCGAAGCACTTCAGCCCGCCGTCAACCTGGCAGGGAACCTGGCCGTCCCGGTCGTACATGCCGTTCAAGGCGTCCTTCCAGGCCTGGCCGCGCTCGGAAATGTGCAGGTCCTCGTAGGTGACCAGCTCGGTGATGGAGAAGCAGTCATGGACTTCCATCATGCTGATTTCCTTCTTCGGGTCCTTGATGCCGGCTTCCGCGTATGCCCGGGTGCTGGCCACGGAGGTGGTCATGAAATGATCGCCGGCCCACTCGTTGTAGCCGACTTCCTCGCCGCTGCTCAGGGCCACCTGCAGGGCCTTGACGCTGATGATTTCCTTTTTCCCCAGCTTCTTGGCGATTTCCGGCGTGGTCACGATGGCGCAGGCCGAACCGTCGCTCACCCCGCAGCAGTCGAACAGTCCCAGGGGGTGGGCGATGATCGGCGACCCCAGGATCTGGTCCATGGTGACGGCCTTCTGCAGGTGGGCCTTGGGGTTCAAGGCGCCGTTGGCGTGGCTCTTGAAGGAAACATGAGCGATGGCCTGCTTCAGGTCCTTGTCCGAAACCTTGTACTTGGCGCAATAGGCGCTGGCCAGCTGCGCGAAGCAGCCCGGCGCGGAAATGTTCGGCCACCACTGCCAGGTCAGGGAGCCGGCGCCGGACCCGGGGCTGGGCAGTCCGCCGTAGCCGGTGTCTTTCAGCTTTTCCAGGCCCTGGGCCAGACAGATGTCATAGGCGCCGGAAGCCACCGCGTAAACCGCCCCGCGGAAGGCCTCGGTGCCGGTGGCGCAGTAGTTTTCCACCCGGGTGACCGGGATCATGGGCAGCCGCAGGGTGGTCGACAGGGGCATGCCGGTTTTGCCGACGTTAATTTCTTCCAGGCAGGTGCCGAACCAGGCCGCCTGAATATCTTTTTTCTCCAGGCCGGAATCGGCCAGGCACTCTTCAAAGGCCTCCACGATCAGGTCTTCGCCGTTGGCATCCCAGCGTTCTCCGAACTTGGTGCAGCCCATACCGATAATCGCTACTTTATCTCTGATACCTGTAGCCATGTGTTCATCCTCCCTATTTTAAGGAAAACAGCTTTTCAAGAAGCTGAGATTTCATGATATCGCCCTCGATGACCAGGGCGCCGGACGAATAGGCCTTCATGGGGTTGAGCTGGCCGGTGACCATCTTGACGAAATCGTCGTCCTTCATCTTGATGGTGCAGGTCGCCTTGCCCGCCTTGCCCTGGGCCACGGTGCAGGCCTGGTCCTTGACGGTGACGTTCCAGTCGCCGCCGGTGGGACCGGCGATGCAGTACTGGAAGACCACGTCCACGCCGGCCGCGGCGTCCTTCTTAAAGACGCTGGGCATCATGTCAAAGACCGCCTGGGGGGTGACGTCGCCGCCCGCGGGCGCTCCGCCGGCGGCCGGTTTGGCCTCGGCGGCTGCGCCGGCCGGCTTGGGACCGGTCAGCAGGTCCATCATGGCGGAATTGAGGTCGGACAGTTCCTTGGCCCCTTCCAGGCTGTTGATGGCGTCCCAGTTCTTGTGGATGTCCTCGGGCGTGGGCAGTTTGTCCTTGCTGCCGATCTGGACGGTGTTGCCGGTCATGACGGCGGCCCGGTTGAAGTAGCCCATACCGGCGTTGAAGATGCTGCCGTTGGACTCGCACTCCTCGCTGGACAGGTAGGTCACCAGCGGCACCACGAATTCCGGTTTCATCTTGGCGAAGATCTCCGGCGGCATGATGTCTTCGGTCAGCCGGGAGGCAGCCAGGGGCGCGATGGTGTTGATCTTGATGTTGTACTTGCCCCCTTCCAGCTTGAGGGTGTTCATGAAGCCGACCAGGCCCATCTTGGCCGAGGAGTAGTTGGTCTGGCCGAAGTTGCCGTACAGACCCGCCCCGGAGGTGGTCATGACGATGCGGCCGTAGCCCTTTTCCTTCATGATGGCGAAGGCCGGACGGGTGACGTTGTAAGCGCCCTTGAGATGGACCGCCAGGACCGCGTCCCAGTTCTCCGGTTCCATCTTGAGGAAGCTCTTGTCGCGCAGGATGCCGGCGTTGTTGATGACGATATCGACGGTGCCGAAAGCCGCCACGGCGGCCTTGATGATGTTCTCGCCGCCCTCGGCCGTGGCCACGTTATCGTAGTTGGCGACGGCTTCGCCGCCCAGGTCCTTGATCTCCTTGACGACCGCTTCGGCGGGCGTGGCGGAACCCTTGCCGGACCCGTCACGGGAGCCGCCCAGGTCATTCACCACCACCTTGGCCCCGCGTCTGGCGAACTCCAGGGCATAGGCCCGGCCCAGACCGCCGCCGGCGCCGGTGATGACCGCCACCCGGCCGGCCAGGCTGATTTTGTCCAGATCGGACATGGCCCCGACCACGGGTTTGGCTTTCCAGAAGTAAGAGGAGAACTTGCGTTCCGGATCCACTACCCGGCGGCGGAAGACCATTTCCACCGGCAGGCCGACCTTGACGTCGTCGATGGTGCAGTCGGTGAAATCGGCCATCATGCGGCCGCCGTTGACGAACTCGACCATGCCGTAGATGTTGGGCGGATCGACGCTGACCGACAGCATGTCGCCGGTAAAGGTCTTGATCCGGGCCGGCTGGTCGGCGAACTCATGCTCCTCCTGGGTGTTGGTGGCGCCGCAGCCCGGATTGACGCAGACCTTGGTTTTGGGGAACTGGGCCGTGCCGCACTTGGCGCACTTGCCGCCCACCAGTCCGAGGAGCATCTTGCGGTTGCGGTAGAGGGCCGTCAGGGCCGTCTGCAGAGGCGCTTCGGCGCGGATGCCCATATCCGGTTCGATCAACTGGCGGAAAACCAGGAACTTGGCGTAATTGTCAATGGAGAGTTTCTTCTCCAGGGCGCCTTTGGCGCCGTCCCGGGTGGAAGCCTTGGCGATATTGTCGGTGGTCTTGAAGCACAGGACGTCGCAGCCCTGGCCGAATCCGGCCACCACAATGGTCTGGCCCGGCTTGGCATCATCCAGGGCCGCGGCCAGCATCAGCAGGGCGTGGGCCGTGCCGGTTTCGCCGCAGACCTCATGCAGGCCGTCGGTGACCGCGGCGGGATCGATGCCGCACTTCTTGGCGATGCTTTTCCGGTCCTTGGTGAACACGCAGGGGAAGACAAACTTGTCAACGTCCTTGCCGGTGAGGCCGGTCTTGTCGAACAGCCCCTTGACCGCCTCGGGAATAATCTTGGAAAAGCCTTCATCCCGCAGCCAGCGTTCTTCCCAGTAATAATCAAAACGCCGGCCCTTGCCCTTGTAATGGTCCACGAAATCCCGGGTCAGGGAGAAAGACCCCTTGTACTCGGCGATCACGTCCGTCGAGCCGACGGCCACGGCGGCGGCGCCGTCGCCATACCACATTTCGTAAAAATAGCCGGGCTTGGTTTCCCGGGCGTCGCTGCCCACGACCATGACGTTTTTCTTTTCCCCGCTCTTGACCGATTCGACGGCGTGAATCAATGCCGACGTCCCGGCCCGCTGGGAAGAAGTAAAGTCCGCGGTGGCGATGTGCTCGCTCAGATTCAGGGCCGTGGTGATGATGCCGGCGTTCTGCCGGTCGAAAAACGGCAGGCTGGTGGAGGCCAGGTACAGGCCGTCCAGCTGCTTTTTGTCGTATCCTTTCAGACAATCCCGCGCCGCGCCGACCGCCATGGTGATGGTGTCCTCATCCCAGTTGCACATGGAACGCTCGCCCTGGGCGACCATCATGATCGCCGGAGCGAACCAGCCCATGGTCTGGAAAATGGAGCTGCGGCTCAGCCGGTAACGCGGAACAAACGCGCCATAAGAAGTAATACCGATCATTTTATATGTCTCCTTGTTAAATTTCCGGTTGATGATTCAGCGTTTCCGCTCTTCTCAACTTACCGGCTCATTATTTTTTGAACACCTTCTCGATCAGCTGCGATTTCATGACGTCGCCTTCGATCACCAGCTTGCCGGAGGAATAAGCCTTCATGGGAGCCAGCTTGCCGGACATCATATCCAGGAAATCCCCGTCGGCCATCTTGATGGTGCAGGTGGCCTTGCCGGCCGCGCCGCTGTTGACGGTACAGGTCTGGTCCTTGATGACGCAATGCCAGTCCCCGCCGCCGCCGCCGGAGATGATGAAGTTGAAGATGACATCCACGCCCTTGGCCGCTTCCTTGACGAAATGGTCGGTCATGGTGGCAAAATAATCCTTGACCGAACCCGCGGCCGCCGGAGCCGCCGCGGCAGCCGCCGCCGGGGCCTCAACCTCCGCCTTGGGCGGCGACATCAGGTACGTCATGGCATCGCCGACCTGATCGTTGAGCTGATAATAGGCTTTACCGTTCTTTAAGGAAGCGATCTGACGCATGTTGTCGCGAATGTCTTCGGCTGTGGGAAACTCGCCCGTTTTGGGCTTGAGCACCGCGCCGGGGCCGGTGACCATGGCCGCCCGGTTAAAGAAGCCCATGCCGGCGTTATAGATGTTGCCGTTGACGTCGCACCGGTCGCTGCACAGGTACAGGGTCATGGCGCTGACGTATTCCGGATCCATCTTGGCGAACACGTCCGGCGGCATGATGTCTTCGGTCAGGCGGGAGGCCGCGATGGGGGCAATGGTGTTGACCTTGACGTTGTATTTGCCGCCCTCAAGCTTAAGGGTATTCATGAAGCCGACCAGGGCCATCTTGGCCGATGAGTAGTTGGTCTGGCCGAAGTTGCCGTACAGGCCGGCGGCCGAGGTGGTCATGATGATGCGGCCGTAACCCTTTTCCTTCATGATCTGGAAGGCCGGCCGGGTGACGTTGTAAGCGCCGTTTAAGTGAACGTTCATGACCGCGTCCCAGTTTTCCGGTTCCATTTTCAGGAAGCTCTTGTCCCGCAGAATACCGGCGTTGTTGATGACGATGTCGACCGTGCCGAACGCGTCCACGGCCGTCTTGACGATGTTGGCGCCGCCTTCGGCCGTGGCCACGTTGTCGTAATTGGCCACCGCTTCGCCGCCGGCCGCCTTGATCTCTTCGACCACCTTGTCGGCGGCCGATGATGAGCCTTTGCCGGAGCCGTCGCGGGATCCGCCCAGGTCGTTGACCACCACCTTGGCCCCGCGCTTGCCCAGTTCCAGGGCATAGGTACGGCCCAGGCCGCCGCCGGCGCCGGTGACAATGGCCACGCGGCCGTCAAAGCGGATTTCGTCCTTGGGAACATCGCCGTATTCAAATACGCCCAGATCGATGACGGTGTCACCGGTCTTGGTGTTGATCACGCGCCAGTAAGCCAGGCCCTCTTTCTCCTTCCAGATGAGGAGCTTGATGGGATCGCCCGGCAGCAGTGTCTTGGAGAAGCGGCAGGCCATGCGGCGGGCCTTTTCCGGCTGTCCCGGGATGAGTTTTTCGATGAGCAGGCGGCAGGCGAACCCGTGGGTGCACAGGCCGTGCAGGATCGGCTGCTTGAAGCCGGCCATTTTGGCGAAATCCTTGTCCACGTGCAGGGGGTTGATGTCGCCGGACAGGCGGTACAGCAGGGGCTGGTCCGGTCCGGGCTGGGCGTCGGCTTCCAGGTCGTGCTTGCGGTCGGGAATGACCACCGGGTTCTTGGGGGCGTTCTCGCCGCCGAATCCGCCGTCAAAACGGGCAAACAGGGTGATGATGCTGGTGAACAGCTTCTCGCCGCTGGAATGCCAGGTATCACTCTCACCAACGATAATGGCGCCCTTGTCGCCCTTGTCGTAAATGTGCGATACCTTGCCCTCTGTTTTCAGCTTCCCTTCTCTGGGAATGGGGTTATGAAAAATCAGTTCCTGCTCGGCATGGAGCAGCCCGGCCAGATTGAGATCCGTGTGGATCGCGATCTGGGTCAGAAAGTCGAAAATCGCCGCAATAGAAAAGCTGGGAATGACCTTCAAATCCTTTTCGTAGCAGTATTCCAGGTTTGAAAAGCCCGCTCCCACACCCAGCGCGTAAAGCACCACGTCCTTCCAGGTGTAATCCCTGGTTACCGGGTCCAGCTTTTTCCCTACGGCATCCAGCTTTAACGCCATAACCTACCTCCTTTTTATAATGATGATGATTGCCTCAACTTGCCGCTTTATTATTTTTCTGCCCTTCCTGAGTAAAGGCCGGGATCAGAATAAACCGCAACGTGTCCTTGATGATCTCAACGTACTGGGCCTGTTCCACCCCGAGAATGGGGCGCAGAAACTTCTCTCCGGAGGTGAAGCTGAACAGGGACAGAACCATGGCCATGACCCTGGCCTTGGCAATGGGCGTGATGCTGCTCTTGTCCATGGCCAGCCCCATGGACACGGCGATATTGGAAATATAGTCCGATATGGCCACGCCCAGTTCCTCGGTTTCCTTGGAGCGCATGAAGGAACTGAACAGGATCAGGCGGGTGACGTCGATATTGGCAAAAAGATAGTCGCACATCTCGTCGATGGCCACCTGCAGCCGGGTGTTCATGGACTTGCCCCGGACCACGCCTTCCACGGATTTCAATTTCTTGTCGATGTCGTTGTTGAAATGCTCCAGCACCGCCTGGTAGAGTTCTTTTTTCTCCCCCCAGTGGTAATACAAAGTGGAAATATCGATACCCACATCCTTGGCGATCATGCGGGTGGTGGTGCCGTCGTATCCGTATTCGGCAAAAAGCTTCTGAGCCGAGGAAAAGATGCGGGCTTTCATGGAATCGGGATTGGAGAGGGCTTTCTGAAGCGTGGTGGGCATGTACGGTTATCTCCGATTGTCGTCCGCGAGGACCGCATATTGAGAATAGTCAGGGGAAATCACAGCGTTTGCTTCCATACGATGTATCCAAATGCATGTTTCCATCGATTGATGGAGAGATTATTACGCCGGGCTGGCCCGGCTGTCAAGAATATTTTTTATATTTTTTTTAGAATTTTTTGTTGTTTTGGGTTCGTTTCTGGTTTCTTTATAAGTATTTGTTTTTATGTGTTCTTTGGTTTGTACTTTTCTTTGGAGTGGTGTGTACTTTCCTTTGACGCAAAGAAAAGTACCAAAAGAAACATGACCCGGCACCGCCGGTCACGCCCGGGGCGTGACGCCCCTCGCTCAGGCGTTTTTTCGGCGCGGGCAGAAACTCGTCCCGCTTTGCGGGACTCAAACAGTCGGCCCGCTTTGTCCGAAAAAACCGCCCTCGCTCGGCGGCGCTGCCACGGACCGGGTAAAACTGGGCAACAACTATTTGATTTCTTAATAGTTCATGATAATATCGACACCCACTAATCAGCAGCGGCTAAAAAATGGTTATTCCGGCCGCAACCCTTGTTTAATATCGACAATGTTCCGTAAGGATTGACTAACGATGAAAACCTGGCAGGAAGTGGAGTCACTGGCGGATGAGAACGGCTTTATACCGGAAGATATATATAATGAACTGGCCGGGGATTTTCCCATATGTCCGCCTCAAAATCCGGAAGTGCGGCGGATCGAGGACGAGGTCTGGGGAAGTTACCTGTCCACCACCCGGCGCCGGGACAAAAAGAGCCAGATGTACCAGGAGATGTTCCGCTATGAGTGGTACGAAGGCCTCAAACGGCGGGGCTTCTGGGGCAACATCGAAAAAGCCCTGGGCCTGCTGGAACCGGAGCAGACCCGCGTCATCAGCATCCTGTCGGCCGGCAGCGGCCGGGACCTGATCAAGGTCGGACTGGCTACGGGCGTGTTTGCGTCAACGGCGCCCGCAAAAATAAGGGGCACCTGGCGGGAAATCGATAAACAATATCTGCGCCTGGCCAGGCCGGACGCCCGGATCATGATGACCGAATTTGACGAAAACAGTCTGGCCAGCCTGCGCCGGACCGTGGCCACCCTGGTGAGCGACGGGATCCTCACCCCGGAAATGACGGCCATCCGCAAGTGGGACTTCCGCCAGGCCGCGCCCCTGGCTACGGGCTCACAGGATGTCATCATCTTTTCCCTGACCGGCAACTACGCCACCATCGAGGAGCAGCCCCTGATCCTGCGGGAGATCGCCCGCTGCGTAAAAATCGGCGGCCATCTGGTCGCCTCGGCCATGACCGACAAGATCGACTTTCACAAAGCCCGCAGCCATTGGGGAAAGCTGAAGCTGGCCCTGACCACGCCCCTGGCCTGGCCGGTGGCCCTGGATTTCATCCCCTGGCAGATCCGCTGGGCCAAAATGGCCGGGAAAATGAACGACCAGGGCTACTGGCGAAACGTGTCCGCCGCCGTGTGGATGAAGTTCCTGGAGCCGGCCGGCATGGAGCAGGTCAGGATCTACCCCGGACCGTCCGACTTTCTGCCGGTGGAGGTGCTGGTGGCCCGGAAAATATGAAGCCTCCTAACGACGGAAACGACTGGTCATGATGACATTTCTGCGATCCTCTTTTCTGCCGATGCTTCTGATACCGTGGATCATATCCGCTTTGATGCCGGCCGCGGCCGGCGCCTGTTCCTGCTTCTGGCAGGGGCCTTTCCTGAAGGTCGCCAGACAAGCCCCGTTGGTCATCAGGGGCACAATTATCCGCCATCATCCCGGACCAGCGCCGGCCATGGATGTTCATGTGCTGGAAACCCTTTCCGGCGGGCTGCTTGATTCGGGGATGAGGATCCAGATGGGTGACGGCATGCACTGCCGGCCTTCAATGGACGGATTTCCGCCGGGCAGCGAGTGGATCCTGGCTTTAAACGGCGCAGGCGCAAAGCCCGCCAATGGATGGGCGCTGTCCCATTGCGGCGAATACTGGCTGCGGGTCGAAAGCGGCCAGGTGATTGGCAGCATTGACGGGGATGAAAAGCAGGTCAAGCAGATACCTCTGGACGAATTTAAAGACAGGTTTCTGTATCCGAAATTCGACCAGCAATTTTCAGGAAAAATAACGGCCGGCCAGCAATGGCGCCGCGCCTTTGGCGGGCGTTTTGAGTTTATCCTCGAACCGGCGCCCGCGGGATGGGAAATCATTATCCGGGAATATGGCCGCGAGGAAAACCTGTCACGCCTGACCGCGCCGCTCCATGCGGCGGCCAATCCAAGAGAAATCGAAGGCTGGCAGCTTTCCGACCGCCCCGCGGATTGCGCTTCCCGACCCTATGAAGCCGAAGCCGGACCGGCCAATCCCCGGCAATTCATCTATTCACCGGAAGTCGGCCGGCAAATCGACGGCCCCGACGCCGGCCGATGGGTAACGCCGGAAGAGGTTCAACGCATTGAACTCTTCGGCCGGGGGACGTTAACCATAGAACAATTCAATCTCCGGCCCGGCACAGAAACCGGTTGCCCGATTATTGAGTGGCTGCAATTTTCCGTGCGCCTCGAAGGCGGGTATTGAAATTGACACCAAGGTCGCGGGAAAAAACCATTGATGGATGGAACTACCGCACACCGCGGGAAGAGGAAAATGGATTGATGCCGTTTTCGGCAAAATAAAGCCAGGCCGTGGCGCCGACATGGGCCCGGTGATCATAAAGGCAGGGCTTCCCGTCGGAAAGGTAAAATCCGGTGGTCAGACCGTCCCGGCTGGCGGCCGGTACGCCTCCGTCCGGCAACCGGCCCGCTTTAACGGCTTCAAGAGCCCGGGCCGCCTGTCGGGCATCGCCGCTGACGGCGCAGGCCACCGCCGCCTGGGCCGTTCCCTCGTACCAGATGCCGTCAAGATCGGTGTTGTAATCAAAACCGTCTCCGACTTTATGATGAGTCTCCATATAACGCAGGGCTCGGCCGGTTTTATCGGGATCATTTAAAACCAGCGCCGCCCAGGTCTGGACATCCAGCGGGACCACATCGGTATTGACGGTCCGGCCGTCACTCCGCGTGCCGGTCCAGAACTTGCCTTCGACCGGGTCCCACATGGACAGAATAAACCGCCTCGCATGCTCGGCCCGTTCGCGCCATTCCGGGCGTCCGGTGGTCCGGTGCAGACGGTCAAAGGCGGCGACAAGATCGATGTTATGTTCGGTGGACTTGAAGGTCAGCCGGACCGGTGACGGTTCCCATCCGTCGAAACCGCCGGCATACCCCCCGTTTATTGAATCCCGGCAGTTTTCCTCGATCCATTGGCCCATCTGTTCCGCGGCGGCCAGATATGGCGTCCCGCCGAAGGCGTCATAATAAGCGACCAGCGCCAGAACGGCCCAGGCCATGTTGCCGGTATGGGTGCTGACCTCGTAGCCGTCCTCCCGGTAGGCGCCTGATTCATCGAGCCGGTACGGCATCCGCGCGGCGCCGGGTTCTCCGGCGGGCCGCCATCCGGGCGGCGGAGCCAGGTCGCCGCCCTGATAGGCATTCCGGAGTCTTCCATCCCGGTAATAACGGTCATTCTCCAGGGCGTAAAGAAAGGCGTCAACGATCAGACCGGCCCGGTCTTTCTGTCCGGCGGCCGTAAAGGCGATGGCCGCAAGGGCGTTGTCATAGACAAAGGCGACGTCGCGGTTTCTTGCATCGGAATCATTGGCCGCCGAGGCCGCGTAACTCACCAGAAAACGCGGCTGGCCGTTCCGGGACTTGTCGTAGCGGATATCATCAAGGAAAAAAACAACGGAACGGTCCTGGTTTTCAATGGCATTGGTAATCCAGCCGAAACCGCCGATAACGTAATTCAGCGGTTTGCCGGCAAGATCGATGCGGTATGGCTTCCACTGGCTGGTGAGACGGATAAATCCGGTGGAGACCGTTGGCGACGAATCGGGAAAGGGCTTGCCGTCATTGCGCCCGACGCCGAACGCGAAAAACTCGACCCGTTCACCGCCGCGGGCGCCCCTGGCCTGGAAGGTCAGGGCCGTGGCGCCCGTCAGATCAAAGCCCGCTTTCGAATGATCCCCCCAGTTCTCTTTTGGACCGGTCCCGTCGCCGGTCAGAACGCCGTTTAAAAAATACCAGCCGCCCCAGTCTCTCCCCCGGAGGCCGGATTCGGCCCTGATGCAAGTGACGCCGGAAAAGGGATGCTCAAGGCAAGCCGTCTCCATGGAGGGAAACGGCGCGCCGCTGACTACGTTGCCGGTTCGCCCGGGAATGGTAAAATGATTGCCCGCCGCCTCGGCATCGGAATAGACATAAAAAAACCGGTGGTATTTATCCTGAACAGCGGCAAGATAGTCCAGGGCGCCCGGTTTTACGTCCGGCTTATCCCCGCAAAAACCGGCCGCCACGAACACATGGAGATAAACAAACAGTATCCGAATCAACCACAGGAGGTTTCTCAACGACAAATATCCCCACCCCCTCCCTTGGACCATGTCCCTTAAACCTTAAACCCTTTTAGTTCCCCTGCTTGGGTTTGCGGAGAAGCCGCAGGATCTCCTCGATGTCCGGGATCTCGGGGATATCGTAGATCCGCATCCATTCGATGTTGCCCGCCTCATCGACCAGGATATTGGCACGGGCGGCGATGCCCGCCTTACCGATGAAAAGTTTGTACTTCCGGGCAATGTCGCCGTGGGGCCAGAAATCGGCCAGGATGTCGGTTTTCTCCATCCCGAGGGATTCGGCCCATTTCTTCTTTGACGCACCGCTGTCCACGCTGATGCCCAGGGCCAAGGTATTGAGTTTCGCAAAATCGTTGAACTTGGCCTCCAGGCTCCGCATCTGGATTTCACAGACCGGGGTCCAGGCCAGGGGGTGAAACGACAGCAGGACCTTTTTGCCCTTGAGGGCCGACAGGGTGACGTCCTGCCCGCGCTGATTCTTCAGGGTAAAGTCCGGCGCCTGGTCTCCGACTTCCAACGTGTTTTCATTCATTGTCCCATCTCCTTTGTTTGGTTATTACGAGTGATATCCCTCGAATCAGGATAGCCGCAACCCGGTCATGACCTGCCGGGCGGCCGTGAGGGTTTTCTCCACCTGGGCCGCGGTATGGGCCGTGGAAATAAAGAATGCCTCGAACTGGGAGGGCGCGAGGAAGACCCCGCCATCCCGCATGCCCCGGTAGTATGCGGCGAACCGGTCCAGGTCGCTTTTTTTAGCGCTTTCAAAATCCGTCACCGGCCGATCGGCAAAAAACAGCCCCAGCATGGCGCCGCAGTAATCGGCCTGGACCGGAATACCCGCCTCCCGGGCCACTGTTTTCAAACCTTCGGCCAGGGCCGCCGCCGTTTTCCCCAGCCCTTCATACACACCGGTTTGCCGCAGCAGGTTCAGGGTAGCGATTCCGGCCGTCATGGCCACGGGGTTACCCGACAGGGTTCCGGCCTGGTAGACGTTTCCTTCCGGCGCGATGTGGCGCATGATCTCCCGGCTCCCGCCGTAGGCGCCCACCGGCATGCCGCCGCCGATGATCTTGCCCAGGCAGGTGATGTCCGGCATGATCCCGTATTTTTCCTGGGCCCCGCCCAGAGCCACCCGGAACCCGGACATGACTTCATCGAAAATCAATAAACTGCCGCTGACCGTTGTCTCCCGGCGCAGGGTTTCCAGAAAACCGGGGGCGGGCAGCACCAGCCCCATATTGCCGGCCACGGGCTCCACGATCACGGCGGCAATGCTGCGGCCTTGTTCGGCAAAAAGCCGGCGCACGGCTTCGGAATCGTTGTAGGGAAGCGACAGCGTGTTGCGGGTGACATCCTGAGGGATCCCCGGGCTCCCCGGAATGCCCTGGGTGGCCACGCCGGATCCGGCGCTGACCAGCAGGGTATCGGCATGACCGTGATAGCAGCCGTCGAACTTGACGATCACGTCGCGGCCGGTCACGGCCCGGGCCAGCCGGACCGCGCTCATGGCCGCCTCGGTGCCGGAGTTGACCATGCGCACCATCTCGATGGACGGAACGGCGTCGATGATCATTTGCGCCAGTTCCACCTCCAGATCGGTGGGCGCGCCGAAGCTCATACCCCGCTCCAGGGTTTTGACCACCGCCGCGATCACCTCCGGGTGGTTATGGCCGACGATCATCGGACCCCAGGAGCCGATATAATCGATGTAGACATTCCCGTCGGCGTCGATAATTTCGGCCCCCCTGGCCCGGTCGATGAACAACGGCCGTCCGCCGACCGATTTGCAGGAACGGACGGGGCTGTTCACGCCGCCCGGTATCCGTTGTAACGCTTTTTCAAAAAGTAATTCCGATTGCGTTGATTTCATGACTGTTTTTCCTTTTACGACTTGACATGATTGATGAATGAGCCTTACAGATAGCAGAAAAAAGGGCTGACGGTCAAGCCCGATGAGGCATCATTTCTACATGGCAGGCGGATATGACGGATCAGAAACAGAACCGGAAACTTTCAAAAGTCATCGGCTACATGCTCGGCACCGCTCCGGAGGAGTTCGGACTGGTGCCGGATAATGAAGGATATGTAAAAATCAAGGAACTGCTGAAGGCATTGCACGAGGAAGAAGGCTGGGGACATGTCCGGCCGGCGACCCTGAAAGAACTGGTCATGACCCTGCCCGATGTGGCCTTTGAAATGGACGACAACCGCATCCGTTCCCGGGAGAGGAACGCGCCGGCACCCGCCGCCGAATCCCCGCCACTGCCGCGATGCCTTTATACCTGCGTCAGGGAAAGAGCCTATCCCCATGTTATCAGGAAGGGGATTTCGCCGACCGCCCATGACCGGGTGATATTGTGCGGTGACCGGGAACTGGCGGAACGAATCGGCGGCCGGAAAGGGCCCGATCCAATCACGCTGACCGTCCACACGGAAATGGCGGAAGAACAGGGAGTCGTGTTTCACCCCTCCGGGGAAGGCATGGTTCTGGCGGATTATATCCCGGCCGGATGTTTCAGCGGCCCGGTCCTTCGGGAAAAGGAAAAGAAACCGGCTAAACCCCGGCCGGCCGAACCGGATGCCAAACCGGCGGAAGGCACCCGCAACCGGGCCGGCACTTTCCTGATCAGCCCCCCGGCCGACACCGGCCGTGAAAACATCCGCAGCGGAAAGGCAAGAAAGGAAACGGACTGGAAGCGGGAACGCAAGAGACGGAGCCGGGGCGGCCATCAACACTGGCCGGATGACTGAAACTCGATCATCCGGGAAGCCTTGTTTTTCTCTTTTTCCGGCCTAAAACTCCACACCGGTTTCGCAGAAAACACCGCTGACGGTGCAGTCCACGTTCAGGTCGTCTTCATCCAGCCGGATATAGTCATAGCGGTATCCGGCGGTAACAAAAAGCGGTCCATGAACGCGGTATTTGGCCCTGCCCATCAGACTGACCAGAGAATCGCTCGACAGCGTAACGCCCCGGGCCTCGAATTCCAGGGAAATTTTCTCCACGGGCGTGATCTGAATCGCGCCGTACAGCATGGGAAGCACCAGGGTGTAGTTTTCCGACTCCCTTGCCCGCACCTCCCCTTCGTCGGTGGCGATTGTGCCGGCAACCTTCACGTCAAGATCGGCATTCCGGAAATTCACCCCCAGATCCATCTTGACTTTCTTGATCAGGCCGAAGTCCGGAATGGTGAGACTGTAATAGAGGCCGACATCAAAATGGTTCAAAACGATATCGGTATACAGGGGTTGATCGGCCAGAAAGGTCTTGTCGCCAAAGACATAAGGATCATCCATCATCCCGGTGCCATCGAACGCCATAGGTGTCATGCCCAGATACAGGCTCGGCAACAACGGCAGATCTAATTTCAAGTAACCGATCCCACGGGTATCGTCTTCAAGATCCAGATCATCCTCCATGTCCGCCCGGTCGGGCTTCGAATATAGATTGTAGTAAAGATCCCCCTTGACATTCTGGTCCCAGGCCCCGACGCCTACTTCCAGCATCGTCGCCAGGGCCGGTGTCGATACCAGCAAAAGACCCGCCAGAATCAGTAAACCGGTTCTTTTCATAACGACCTCCTTATTTTAAAAAGACGTGACCTTCAACAAACCGTTTACGGACACAGTATTTAACGTGACTGAAACCAGGACAATTCCCCCGCCCCACGTGGTATCATATCGTTGATTGTGCAAATATAATGCCACTTCAGCCGTCAGGGCATAAATCGGTTTTAAGATTATAACAATTTGTTTTAATTTAATAATTTTAGCGAAAATTTTCTTGAACCCAGTTTCCAGACGATGCGGCACGAAGAATCGGCGGAAGCGGCGCTGAAAATTTTTACACCATGGAAAATCGGCGACCAGGATGGGGTTTGCCCCCGGTCTTTCAGGCGGGAAAGAAGGGGGCCATATGCGCCGACCCCTTTATACATAACCGTTGACACTCAAACAGTCCTGCTATACAGAACAAAACTGATTCCATTAACTCTTATCAATAAGGAAACACACCATGTCAGCAAGGCTTCTTCCCAAAAAGTCGGTGGCAATGGGCGCCGTTTTATTCGCGCTTCTATTTATCATGCCTTCGGTCCTGTTGGCCGGAGATACCAGCGTCAGCTCCGCTTCCTATGATGACGACAACGACTGCAGCAAGGGGTTCAGCATCGGCAATCCCCAGGACGCCTGGCGCGGCCTGGAGACGATCTATTTTCGGGAAAACATCTACAACGTATTTTACAAGCCCTACAACCATGAAGATCCCAACCAGACCATCGCCCTGAGGATCTACCGCCGGCCGGTCACCAGCGAGGCCGAGGGCTGCCCGGACCACATCTCGGTGCCGGAAGGCACCCAGACATACGCCACTACGGACAGACGGCATTCGGCCGTGCGGTTTGCGGTCTTCAAGGACAGGCTTTATCTGTTTTATGCCAAGACCTACGACGGCAATACCGGCTATATCCTCTGGGGAAAATTCTCCAGTGACGGGGCCGTCTGGCCCGATGACGGCAAAAACCTGTGGGAAAACCGCCCCAATGATGACGACCATCCCATCACCATCCAGGGGCTGGTGGCCAAAGTCATGAACGACGTACTGTATCTTTTCATCCAGGCCAAAAACACCCACGATTTATACCTGATCACCTCTTCCGACGGCGTCAATTTCAGCTCTCCCCAGAAGATCGCCACCCTGACCGGGAACGACTGTCTCCTCAACGGCGACGTGATCATGAGGGGCACCGACCTTCAGCCGATGATGGCCTTTGTCACCAAGGACGACGCCCTGGGAGGCAGCAAGGCCACCGGTGTGGCCAAGCTGTATGTGTTTGATCCGGCCGACCGGAGCGTCACCTATGTGGCGACTTTTCCCGACAAATGGAAAGACCTGGCCGTGGTCCAGGGGAACGTTTACAACAGCACCCCGTACAGCCTGCACGCCCTCCAGATATGGGGGTTCCGGTGGGACCACGACGATCTCTATCACATGCAGTTCACTTTCAACGCGGACGGAAAAACGGGATCGTTCAACGCCAGCGGCTATGTGGATACGGGCCACGACTGCTCCGATCATGTGGACAACGAGTTTCGAAGCTACATCGCGGCGTGCAGCGCCCCCGAGCAGGTCGCCGACGGCGGCCAGGTCTCCCTTCAGTCCTACGACTGGGTCTGGTGGTGGGGGGGGACGTCCTCGGCCAACGCTTACGGCCATTCCTACAAGTACAAGGCCGACTACATGAAGAATATCGGCCCCGACGGGGACCAGACCACGGGAGAAGGACCGGACCCCAAGGTCAATTATGTCAACGACGGCTGGGTTCTGCTGGGGATCCTCACGGGTCTTCCGCCCTATTACCCCAACGCCATCGAACAGGAGTGGCTGGGCGATTACTATAAGGTGTCCTACGGGAACGAATTCGAGGTAGAGGTCAGCACCTCGGTGACCAGCGAGAAATCGGTCAGCATGGGTTACGAAAAGGAACTGTTCAAGGGCAAAGCATCCATGGGCTTCAGCTATTCCTACGCGGTGGAGGACACCACCAGCAATACCAAGACAACCACGGCCAAACAGACCCTGGAGTTCGATCCCTCGTTCATCACGCCGGGAATAGAAAAAGGGGCCCAGGCCTGGGGTATTTTCCTGGCCCCGTACATCACCAGCGACCGTTATCAGCTTTACGCCCCCGACAGATCGACCAATTTCGGCCTGACCCTTTACTATACCTACATCGGGGACAACTCCACCATCGTGTCCCAGATCTTTGACATGACCAACCCGGACAACCCCGTCAACGATCCCTTCTTCCACGGGTTCCCGGTCCTGCCCAACAGCCTGGATTACGAGGTATGGCAGGACAACGGCCCGGCCATCGTCAGCACCGGGACCGCGGATTACACCACCCTGCTGTCCAAGCAGATCCTTTGCAACAACTGTTCCTCGGACTTTGAATTCAGCCAGACCATGAGCGTGGAGAACGAACAGAAGGACACCAACACAGTCGGCTTCAGCGGCGGCATGTTCGGCTTTGAAACCGAAATGGAAGGGTCGCTGAGCATCTCTTCATCGAACAAGACCAGCCTGGGCCAGAACATCACCGTCCATTACGGTGTGCCCGGTTTCGAGGAGCAGGAACCGCCTCCGGACGACTATGACCGTTATCTGACATACATGAACATGAACATGTACCTGCTCAACGCCAAAACCCAGAACGCCTTCTGGATACCGGAGGGTGCCAAAACCCAGTCCCGCCAGCATTATCCCTGGTGTCTCACCTGGGATGTGCTGACCTATAAGAACATGGGCATGTACACGGTCGAGGTCGGTGATTCACAGCCGCACCAGACGGTGGCGGCGGCGCTTCAGGCCGCCCCGGGCATGAATACGGAAATCCAGGTCAACAATTCCATCACCGAAACCGAAGGAATCGTCCTGGGCGCGGGGAAGTCGGTTATGATCAAGGGCGCGCCCGGCACGCTCGACGGCAAAGGAAACCCGACCGTCACCGTCACCGGCCTGGGGATAACCGTCCAGGAAGGGGCCTCGCTTCACCTTGAAAACCTCATTGTTCAGGCGGGGAGCATCGCCCCCGTTATTACCAGCAGCGGCGATCTTTCCATCAAAAACTGCCGGATCCTGGGGGATGAAAGCGGGGACGGAATTGTGCAGAACAACGGAACGCTTTCCATGGAAAAATCGCGCCTGTCGGGCGTCGGCGACGACGGACTCAGGATTGACGCGGGCCAGGCGACTCTGGTCAACTGCGCCCTGACGGGTAATGGGGGAAGAGGCCTTCATAACGAGGCCGGCACGCTCATCCTTGAACATTGCGTCCTGCTGCAGAACGGTGAAGCCGACTTCTCCTCCGGTGCAACGGCGCTGACGGCGGCGACCAACATCGTCTTCGGCTACATCGCCCCGGACTCCCGGATATCCCGGCTGCTGAACTGCCTGGTGGAGATGCTTCCGGAATCGGTCGTCATCGGCGACCAGAGAGATTGCCTGCTGAACACGAGTTCCGGGTATGTGATCGAAGACGGTGAACTGACCGGCATCCTGGCGGACAGCCCCTGCGTGAACGCGGGAACGATTGCGGCCAATGAAACCTTTGATATGGCCGGAATTTTCCGCCAGGAGCAGCCGGATATCGGCTCCATGGAGCACGCCGACCTGATGGAGATAACATCCATTCGGAATTTTGAACTGACGACCAGGGATGCGGACCCGGAGACCGCCACGGACTCCGTCCGGCTGGTTCTCGATCTGGAGGCGCCGTCGGACTTCACCCTGGCCGAGGACGCGCTTTATGCTGTATCCTTCGGAAATTACATCATCAGTTCCGAGCAGTTCGATTCGTCCGTTAAAAAAGGGCAGTCCCTTCTTTTCTCCATGAATGCCAACCCGTCCACGCTCCGGATGGCGTTTTCCCCCGACCGGAAACAGATAAAGATGGACCTGGAGCTGTCCGGCGCCCGGCTCCATCAGGACCTCTCCCAGTATCTCCTCAACATGAGACACAAGCCGGCCGACGGCAATACATCGACCGTCTATATGCCTATCCGGACTTATGCCGAAGGTTTCCAGACCGGAGAAGTGTGGATGAACTTCTCATACAAGACCAGCGACGGCGTCGGTAAAGGATCGGCGCCGGGATTGGGCTCATCGACCGCCTCCGGATCCGGCTCCCATGGCGGTAGCCATACCTGTTTTGTTTCCGTGTTGTTTTAAACAGGCGGAGTTAATCCCGTGAGAAACAGGGCCCGAAGAAAATCTCCAGGCCCTGTTTCTCCTTTTTATACTCTGCTCCCGTTCTTTCCCCGACCCGCGGCACCACACCCGCGAGAACGGCCTCACCGGCAGGTGCGCGGCACCGATCATACCTCATTTAAATGATTGACATGTAAAGCAGGCCCTGCCTAAAATCAAATCAAAAAGAGCATAAAGCCTCATCCTTCTGTGCCTGGCGGGACTTTTTGCTTTGCGTACATCAATCGGTTCCCATGATAAACAAGTCAGCCCCGCGAAACTTCTTTTGCATACGGGTTTCATTTAGACCATCTGCGGACAATATCCATGCAAACAAGGGGGTATGAAATGAACAAGGAACTTGCTCGTATTCAGGACATCATCATGCAGTCGGCCCGGCAGGCCAGAGAAGAAACCAGCGCCGAGCCGGAACCGGAGTTAACCAGTCCACCCGCCTGGCCGGTCGACTGCAAGGTCGGGCCCGGTCTGGAAGGCGCCATCGCCTGCGAAAGCAAAGTGGGGTACGTAAACGGCAGCAAGGGATGGCTGGTCTACAGAGGTTACGATATCTTTGACTTGTGCGCCTTTTCAAACTTTGAAGAGGTCAGCTACCTGCTGCTGCACGGCCGCCTGCCGGATCGGAACGAACGCGACCTCTACCGGAAAAAGCTGCTGGCCTACGGCCATCTGAACAAGACCCTGCGGCTGCTCATGGGTTTTCCGATCGAGGAAATGCATGTCATGGGCGCCTTGCGACTGGGGACCAATCTGATGCGCCATGAGTTTACGAGTCTTGACAGAAAAGAAGCCGCGCCGGATATCGACGACGCCATTTCCTGCGATGAAGACTCCATCGCCATGGAGACGGCGGCATCCGGTTCCGACCGCGCCACCTATGAATTTTCCATGAACAAAAACACTTGTCGGGAAGGATCCGCAAAGGAATACGCCAACGGCATCCGCTACGGCAACGAAGCCATCGGCCTTGAGGCGTGTTATCACCTGATCGCCGGGGTATCCACCATCACGGCCGCCATCGCCAGAATCCATAACAGCCGGCTTCCCCTTCAGCCGGACCCGGAGCTGAGTTTCGCGGCCAACCTGCTGTATATGATCTCCGGCCGCAAACCGTCCCCGGTCGAAGAACGGATCATGGATATCTGCCTGATCCTTCACGCTGATCACGGCATGAACGCCAGCACCTTTGCCGCCATGGTGGTCGCCTCGACACTTTCGGATATCTATTTTTCAGTAGGCGCCGGCATCAGCGCCTTAAGCGGGCCGCTCCATGGCGGCGCCAACGAGGCGGCCATCCGGATGCTGCACGAAATCGGCAAGGTTGAAAACGTCGCGCCCTGGGTCCATCAAAAGCTGACGAAAAAGGAAAAAATACCCGGTTTCGGCCACCGGGTATACAAAGCCTATGACCCGCGGGCGAGAATACTGGGGCCCCTGGCTGAATTTTTGGTGAAAGGCAATCCAGGCATGGAAAAGACGTATCAAACCGCAACGGCTCTGGAAAAAACCCTGCTTTCAAAATGGGCTGCGGAGAAGAAGATCTTCCCCAACGTCGACTTCTATTCCGGCATCGTTTACAGCTGCCTGGGCATCGATTTTGCCCTGTTCACGCCGCTTTTCGCGGCCAGCCGGGTGGCGGGCTGGACCGCCCGGGTGGTCGAGTATATTGAAAACAACCGGATCTTCAGGCCCCGGGCGATTTACACCGGTGAATTCAACCTGAAATATCCCACGGAAATATACAAATGAGCAATCCGGAGGAAACCGAAAAGACCGCTCATCCCCGAAAGTTTGGAACCTTCAAGGGCGTTTTCACCCCTTCCCTGCTCACCATTCTCGGCGTGATCATGTACCTGCGATTCGGGTGGGTGGTCGGGAACGCGGGCATCGCCGGCGCCGTGGTCATTGTCCTGCTGGCCCATGTCATTTCTGTTACAACGGGCATGAGCATCAGTTCCATTGCCACCAACCGCCAGGTCCGGACCGGGGGCGACTATTACATGATTTCCCGTAGCCTGGGGCTGCCCATGGGAGGCGCCATCGGTCTGTCCCTTTTTTTCGCCCTGACGTTCAGCACCAGCCTCTATGTCATCGGCTTCACCGAGTCACTCCACACCGTGCTGACGAAAACCGGGTTTACCAAATCCGTCCTCGACTACTGCGGCATGCCGGACAGCCTGCTGGACAATCGCGTCACCGGTTCAGCGGCCTGTTTTATCCTGACCGGAATCAGTTTTCTGAGCACTTCCCTGGCCCTGCGGATCCAGTATCTGGTCCTGATGACCATCGGACTGTCGCTGGTATCGCTGTTCGCGGGCAGTCCCCTCCACCCGACCCTGGCGCAGCCGGCGCTGTGGTTTCCGGAAGGCTCGGAAACCTTTGAAGTCGTGTTTGCCGTGTTCTTCCCGGCGGTCACGGGATTCACCGCCGGAGTGGCCATGTCCGGAGACCTGAAAAATCCCGCCCGCGCCATCCCGCTGGGGACCATGTCCGCGATCATGGTCGGATTCATTATCTATCTTGCCATTCCCCTGTTTCTGGGGTTCAAGGTCGGCACGGACACCCTGCGCAACGATCCCATGATCTGGTTGACGGTCGCCCGGGTACCCTGGCTGATCATCGCCGGCGTATTCGCCGCCACGCTTTCTTCGGCGCTGGGCAGCGTGCTGGGCGCGCCGAGATATCTCCAGGCCCTTGCCCGCGACGGCGTAGTGCCCCGTTTTCTGGGTAGAGGTTCGGGACCCCTGAACGAACCCCGTCTCGGGACCGTCATCACCTTCCTGATCGCCGAAGCGGGCATCCTCCTGGGCGAACTCAACCTGATCGCCCGCATCATTACCATGTTTTTCCTGACCAGCTACGGGTTTGCCTGCCTGGCCTGCGGCATCCAGTCCTGGTCCGGAATTACTTCCTTTCGCCCCACCTTCCGCACCCCCGCCTGGGTCAGCTTTTTCGGAGCCGCGATCTGCTTCGGGATCATGTTCAAACTCGATGCCCCGGCCATGGCCGGGGCCACTGCCGCCATGATCGCCATTTTTCTTTTCCTGCAGAAACGAGCCTCCAGAACCAAATCCATCGACAACTGGCGGGGCTTCTGGACGGCCGTGGTGCACCGAGGGCTTCTCTACCTAAACCGGAAAGTCTCTGACGGGCAGAACTGGCGCCCCAACGTCATCGTTTTCGGCGGCGACCCGATAGAGCGGCGGCATCTCCTGGATATGGCCGGCTGGATGTTCCACAACCGGGGACTGATCACTTATTTCAGCCTGCTGCCGGGCGATATCGTCAACGAATCCATACGGGCGCGTCTTCTGGAAAGCAACGTCAAGGACACGGTCCGGCGCCTATCTCCCGATGTGATGGCGCGCGTACTGGTTACGCCGGATATTTACGACGGCATTCTGGGAGCGGCCCAGACCTACGGGTTCTCGGGTCTTATTCCCAATACCATCCTGATGGGCTGGGGAGAGGAAACCGCTCAACCGGATCGGTTCACCGCCATGATCCGGGGCCTGCTGGCGCTGGACCGCAACCTGATGCTGCTGCGGCATGATGATGACCGGTCATTCGGACCCCGCCGGACCATAGACATCTGGTGGCGGGGCCGGGACCGGAACGCCGAACTGATGCTGCTGATGGCGCACCTCCTCCAGGCTTCCGAAGCATGGAAGGGAGCACGGGTAAGAGTTAACGTGGTCGTGGATCACCATATCACGGCGGAGAAGGTGGCAGCCCGTCTGAAAGAAGTCATCGCCGCGGCCCGTCTGAACGCGGCCCCGAATATCATTTTACGCGGCGGTAAAAGCACGGCGGAGGTCATCCGCGAAAATTCGGGCCAGACCGACATCGTTTTTCTGGGTCTTCAGCAGCCCCCGCCCGACGGCTCCGCTGATTACATTACCCGCGTCGGCTCATTCATGACCGGTCTGGGTTCGGTACTGCTGGTTAGGGCTTCCAGCCGTTTTGACTCCTCGACGCTGTTTCCCGACGAAACATAAAAAAGCATAGGGATGTCAGTATAATAGAGAAACATATGATGAAACAGGCCACTCTACTGATCACTGTTTTCCTTCTGACGTTTATCATAATGATAGCAGGTGGAGAGTTTTATCTCCGTTATAAACTGCCATATTATGATTATGCCAACCAAAAGGTGCATCCACCCTGCCAAGAGGATCCCGTAATAGGTTGGACCAACAATAAAAACACTGATAAACTCCTCTGTCTATCTCCCAACGGGAAAACGATCACTGTTACACATACTGCAGACGGAAGAAGGATTTCATCTGCTGAGAAATTAGCAAAGTCGGATCATCGCGATCAACTGGTAGTAGTAGGTTGCTCTATGACCTATGGCTATGGTTTATCGGATGAAGAGACCTGGCCTTGGCTTCTCCAACAAAAGTTGCCGTGTCTTAAGGTCTTAAATTATGGTACTCCCGGGTATGGGACATACCATTGTTTGTTGATGTTGGAGCAGGTCTTGTCGACGTTGTCTTCGCCAAAAATTGTCCTATACGGGTTTATAGAGCATCACCTGATCCGAAACGTGGCGACGCCACTTTGGTGGGCGTTGCAGAACCCGACTCGCCAGAAAAAAATTATTTTGCCATATGTTGATATTGAAAACAACAAATTGATCCGTTATCCACCCGTTCCAGTCAAACATTGGCCTTTAAGTCAATCTTTGGCAATTGTTAAGACGGCTGAAATTCTATATTTACAAACCTTTCAGGACCCTCAATATTTTATAAAAATGGATCCGGCCTGGCAATTTTTGATGACCGATATGAGAGACCTCTGCGCCAATCACGGTTGCCGGCTGGTGGTGATAATTCTAAACATAGATCATAGCAGCGAAAAAAATTTTTATAAAAATTTTTTAGAGCTTAATAGAATTGAATACATCGATGCTGACATCGGATTAAGACAGGATTTGTTGTTGGAAGGAGATCCTTACTCCCACCCGAATCAAAAAGCCAATCAGGCTTGGGCAGAAATTATCAACAGTCATATTTTCTGCGGGGCTAATGGTAAGATTGCTTCAGGCGGCAGCTGCCCCGAACTATTACGATTTGGGGCGAAGGATTAAACAATTCTCTGTCCTCGCCACAATCTCAAGATCAAGCAATTGGATACATTCTTCAACAGAAGGAGAACCCAGTATTATGGATATTTCTGGCTGTTCATTCAAGTATGGATTGAAATAGAGGACAACACCACTATTTTGTTTTAACATTTGTTTTAAATGATACATGTGTTCTTCGTAAGTATTAAAAGAACGGCTTATTGAAAGAAAATAGCGATTTGGAATTAAAAAAGCAGGTATCCCAGCATAATGGGATACTTTGCTGGGTTCATTCGAAAGAATGTAGCTTGTATTAGAAGTATTATGGATATAATGCCAAACGGTGTCTCCCTTCCATAATTTTGTTGAGTATTCGTTTTGTTTATTAATTTTACAAGCCATCCAACTAGCATCATAAAGATAAACTGCAATTAATATAAAAAAAATAAAACTGAAGAAGAATCTTTTGAACGAACGGTTGAGCGTTAGACAACTTTCATCTGCTCCCATAACCCCTATCAATATGACAGCCCACATAAACAGTGGGGCAAGATATCTAGTATTCAGGCCATTAAAAACGTTGTCGTGGTATAGAAAGGAAAGCAATAAAACCATAAAAAAATACCCAATAATACATAACCCAATAAAAAGTTGGAGTTGAATAATTCCCTGGGATGGTGGATATCGTAACTGGTGGCGTAATTCCCATATGACCAACATAATAGACAGAGAAGCCACACCGGAAGCGAATATAATCTTTAGGAGAAAAGGGCCCTTCAACGGTGAGAGGTATTGTATAATCGATTGAAGGGTAACCCCAGTAAATAGAAGCAAATTTGGAGTTTTTAAAAAAAGAGGCCTTCCACCAACCAATTCAAAAGTATTATCACCAATAGGGAGAACCATAAAAACGATTACTGGCAGGGCACTAACCAGTACGCATAAAATGCATAGGGAAAAACATCTGAAAAATGAACTTTTGCGATTAGCATACCATGTCATAATAGCCAATGCCGGAACAACAGCTATTCCAAAATATTTAGTCATGCAGGCTATGCAAACAAAAAAAGCAGACAGAAAAAGAAATAAATTGTTCTGAGAATTTAAGTAATGAGATATCGTTATCATGATCAATAATTGCAAGAAAATGAAAAGGGACTCGGAAAGTACAAAGCAGTTGAAGTAAACTATGGGCGGAGAAACTAAAATTAAAGATATCGCAAAAAAAGAACGGGCATAAGATTTTTGATGTTGCCGAAAAAGGAGGCAGATCATAAAGCCTATACTCCCCGGAAAAATGAGGTGCAGTAAACGACCAGCTTTATAGGGATCTGAAGTCCAGCCCGTAATCGCGAGTAATATTGAATAAAAAGGTGGCCAGCTTTTTATCGCGTCGCCATAAAACAGGAGCAGATTATTGAATAGCGTTTTATCAAACGTACTTAAAGAGCTAATCCTCCAAAAACGCTTTATAAAACGAGCCATATATAAATACCAATAACCATCTATTGCAAGGCAAAGACCATTTCTTGTAGCAATATATGTCAGTATTGTTGCTATACAAATGACTATAACAATACCTGCTATCGAAATTTTAGTTTTCATTTATAAAAGTTAAGGGTCTCTCAGACGATTTTGATAATGCCTGGCCGTCGGTTTTCTTGGCATATATACTCCTCCGGAGGACAGTCCCCGATCAGAGCTGATAGATGAGGCTGTTGTCGCATACATGGCTTCATCCGGCAATACCAACCGGGATTACGGAAGTAAACAGAACAGAAGTGAAAAGAAAAAAATAAAGGCCATAATATCAAGAAACATGGCGGCGACGCCTATCCGGAATTTGCCACCCCAGTCAAAGTCAGCGGTAAGCCGGTCAAATAAGCCTCCCAATCCATGAACTGCCTGCGAGATCAGCGCCACCAACAGTTCTTTTCCCTTCAGCACCAAGCGCCTTGTAACGTTTATTCAGCACTTCTAACTGACAAGACCGTAAGTCATTGTTAGTTATCGGTTTGGTTCCGGGCACGGCCCGGTTGGGAGGCTTAAAAGTAATTGGGTCAATTTTTAATTTTGATGGTTAAATGCTTCGCTCCCCATCCCTTAAAATGATCTTCCAGTTCCGTAATCTCGAATTTCGGTGGCCCCTTTGCAGTAACTTCAAAGTAGAGAACGACAATGTCTCCGGAGGCGCCCTTCCCAATCGGGGGGGGGCCTGTCGAGACTCCTCCTATTCGCAGTCTCCCGGGTTCGAATTCATTCATATCAAAAAGTTTGAAACCATCCACAGTAAACCCTGTGCGAACAAATTTATTGAATTTATACACCCTGTGATCAAACAATACGTCAAAAAGGAAAGCCCGGACAGGATTCGGTGCCGAGTTAATCGATATCGTATATTCTTTTATTTCCGGTTTTAAAACCTTATCTTTTTTTGATTTATTGGCTACGTTCTGGCAACTTAAAATAAAAGGTAGGCATAAAACTAGCTGAAACAGGCCGATAATTACCGTTCTTTTTCTCAAAGGCTCGCCCTCCAAAATCGAATGAGAATATTTCCAATATAATTATTTTAGCTTTTTCCCCAAAACGCTCAGCTTAATCAATACAATAATTTGTAAGCCTAAAACACAAAAAAGCAATACCAGAAGAATGGGGTAAATTGTTTCAGTTGTTTTGTCGGGGCAACATAATTCTTTAACACTTTTTTCTGATCTTTTCTTTTGCGGTGCCTGTACTGCTTGAACATCTGTTTTAATGGTATTTTTCTTCTGATTTGCCGTTATTGGTTTATCGGTGATCGTCAAACAATCTTTTTTATTGGGTAAGCTAAAAGCCCCCTTTTTTTTTATTCGCCCAAGCGTTGAGCTTGATGTGTTTGAATCCGATTGTGTCCGTTTTAATATTTTTTCTTTTTCTTCAATCGTCTCTGCAGAAGTTGTTACAGAGTTCGACAATGTTTCAGTAGATGAAGAATAAGAATCTTCCAAAAGGTCTTGATTCAATTCTTCTTCAGACTCATCTTGTATGTTTTCAATCTCAGCTTCTACGTTTGTTGCCTCTTCAGCATTAACATTCTCATTTATACTATGATCCTCACTGTCATTTTCATTGTTTTCGCCATCTTGCACCTGCCCTGCTTCACCGATGAACCTGCCGTTTTTCGTATCCCATGTTTTCATATCGTCTTTAACGGCTGTAAACCCGATTTCAATATCTCCGCTACCTACCACCTGAAAATCAAGTTGAAGCATCCCACCGGAATCGCCCTCCTTGATCATACCCTCCGAGGCAACACCCAGCACTTTTACCACCCCAGATGAATTGTCATTGACCAAGAAAATATCACAATTATCTGTCAATTCATTTTGTTGATAACCTTGATATCTTAATACGTTGGGATCATAGGCAAGAAAAAAAGTGAACGCTTTAACAGGTGTGGGGGCGTCATTTGCCGATACGTTAAATGTGACCAGTTCGCCAATGGCACCTTTTTTATCGCTTATTGAAAGGCCGGCAGCATTAGCATAAGCGCATATCAAAAAGAAAACAACAAGGGCTCTAATAAGAACGAATCGCAACATATATTTTTCCATCCTTAACTCTCCCGGAGCATCCGGGAGAGTTAAGGTAAGGAAGAATTAAATAATCTTATGGCGTTGCAGTTAAAATAAAGGGAGTACCCGCTGCCTGCTCTTCGATCGCGCCCTTCACCGTGCTGTTAGTTTCATAAGGGACTAATGTCAGGGATCCGCCAGACAGCACCCATTCAAGTTTTAGATATAGACCAATGTTGGCTGGATCAGGATCATGGGTGATTCGTACAATAGCATGATCATAGTGATTGCTGTAATTGACAAAATCCCCCTTGGTCATCGGTGCTCCCCCAGAAAAAACACCAAAACCATCCGTATTTATATTCAACACGACACTATTGTCGGGGGGAAGTGTTCCTGACCAGGTGCCAGCAATTTCAATGTCTATGCAGGACGGTTTTTTAATAGACCTGTTTAAAATGCACAAAGCATCACTTGCTGAACAGTCACAGTCTAGGTTCACATCACACTCGAAATCATTGCAGCTCCCGCACTCCACGGTCTGGCAGTTACCTGTGCCTTCTTCTGCCGCGCAACCGGCGTCAAGGGGTGATACTTTTCCACTAAAATCCAAGTCCCCGGGCAACTCCCACTCAGGTAATACCGGCGCACTCAGGCAGGCATGTGAGGTTGACCAGCCACGAAAATCATCATCTAGATCTATAAGGTCTATTCTTGTTTCAAGTGCTGTCAGGACAGTAAACCTGACATGGCATAATACGTCCGAAACGTCCGCCGCAATCTTGTTGGTTATCGAATATCCCCCGACAATTATTTTACCAGGTTCGTACTCATTGAAATCACCCTCAAAACCCTGAAGCAGTTCCGCGTTGGGAACGACTGCTATAAATTCAAGCACTGAGGGATCATAGGTTATTGTAAAAAGAAAATTTGAAACGCTGTTGTCGAGGATTTCAGCCGGCGGTGGTGGTGAAGTCGGTTTGTATTCGTTTTGAATACGAATCGGAACATCTATGGTTACACCTGCAGTACAGAGCGACTGACCCACCACGTCAAGCGCTCCGTTATCCTCCTCTTCGCAATCAGTTTCATCCTCATCAGTAATAAACCCGATTACCGTATTAATGGTGCCCGTTGCAGGGTCTGCATAACCATAATTACCTACCACTTTCCCGTGGTCATCGATGTCAGTAGCCATCAGATAATTAACAGTCGGGTCCGTAATTGGAACATCCTTAAAGACACCGGTTTCAATGTCATAAGTAAAACCACCCTCAGCATACAGCCAAAATAACCCTATGCTATTACCGCCTGAATGAGGTTTCTTGGAATACCACCCCGCAATCTGCCCTTCATTATTGATCCCCCTCAGAATTGTTGCCGTTATGTTTTCACCGGGGTAATCAATACTTTCAAATTGTTGGGTATCAGGATAATAGATATAGCCGTGAAAAATAGGATCAGAATAAGAGAAGTGAGCCCCACATATTCTTCCTCTATTATCAATACCATAAGCATATGTTACATCCGCGGAGGCCCCACTCTTCTCGTAAATTATTTGATTAAAGGTTGAGCCATCATACACAAAACCGCGTGCGGTTTCAGGACTGAGATGATTAGAACGGTTAGTGCCAACAATAATCCCTGCATCATTAATGCCATAGGCCCATTCCACACCTCCAGCGACAATATCCTGTCTAAAAAAGGTCCAGTTCGTGCCATCAAACCTGAAACAACCGAGGTCATTGACACTTCCGACAATGACACCGGAATTATTGATGTCATATGGAACCGTATTGCCACTGCTGTGCTCTAAAAGGGTAAAGGAATCGCTTTTGTTATCATATAAAAAATGTTTGGCATCGGTCGCATACATGTCAGTATCAGTGGTTCCGACGACATATTCATCGTTCGGTGAAATCCCCATCACAAAAGTATTCTCGGCTCCTGGATAAAGGATGTCTTTGTAAGCACCAAAAGCGACTGGCACTACTACAGCCATACAGCAAACCATAATGAACAAATACCGCAACAACCTGAATGATCTCCTCATCGTCCCCCTCCTTGTTTTGTTGTTAAATAAAAGGAACTGCTTTTTTGGCCATTTACCTATAGCAAGGTCAGGCTTATGTGTCAATATTGGTTGAAGAAACCTGTTGATGGGTCTTTAAAGACGGGATTCGGCAGAACTGGGGTCGGGCGAGATCGTCGCTGAATCGGCCCGGGCGCGTTTTATCGAACAACAGGTAAAAGAAGCCGTGCGGCAGCTGTCTTCCGATGTGATGGCGCGCGTACTGGTTACGCCGGATATTTACGACGGCATTCTGGGAGCGGCCCAGACCTACGGGTTCTCGGGTCTTATTCCCAATACCATCCTGATGGGCTGGGGAGAGGAAACCGC